>JAQWTF010000069.1:0-32592 GCA_029242825.1 Flavobacteriaceae bacterium
AGAACCTACCGCCATATTCTGAGGATTCATTAAGGATTTGTGTTTGTTCTGATTTCCAACTAACACCAAAAGGTGGATTGGTAATCATATAATCAAACTTCCTGTTTCCATCAGAGTGTTGGTCATTGGTAAGAGTTGAACCTAATTTAATATTATCAGGTTCTTCATCTGTAATCAGAAAATCAGATTTACAAATTGAATATGTTTGTGGATTGAGTTCTTGTCCAAATAAGTTTACATCAACCTCTTTATTGATGTTCTCATGTACCCAATCTTTTCCAATGGTTAACATCCCTCCAGTTCCACAACAAGGGTCATAAACCGAGATAATTTTATTTGGGTCTGAGAGTTTTTCTTTATCGGATGAGAATACTAATGAAACCAAAAGATTTACTACATCTCTTGGGGTGTAGTGTTCCCCACTTGTTTCATTACTCATCTCAGAGAACTTTCTAAGGAGTTCTTCAAAGATGTTACCCATTACATGGTTATCCACATTTGAAGGGTGTAAGTCGATATCAGTAAACTTCTCTACAAGTAGATATAGTTTATTGTTCTTTTCTAATTTATCTATGTGTTTTTGTTACCCAAAGTTTTGGATGATATCTTGAACATTGGTAGAAAAGGAACTTAAATAATCATAGAAGTTTTCTGATAGTTTATTTGGTTCATCTTTCAATCTTCTCAAATCATATTCAGAGTAATTTGAAAACTTAAGATTGAGTTTTGAGTGAATGATTTTTGAGGTATCATCAAATTTATCTCGATACTCTTTGTGAACTTTGATGATATCATCTTTCTTTCCTTCAAGAACACAATCTAATCTTCTTAAAACAACAAAAGGGAGAATTACATCTCCATACTCGTGTTGTTTGAACAATCCTCTAAGGACATCATCACAGACGTTCCAAATGAAAGATGATATTTCGTTATGGTTACTCATTAACTATTTTTCTTTATTTGATTACATATGTTTATTAACCTCACCTATAATTTTAGAACTTCATTTTCTTTTTTGACAGTTCCAATTTCTATGAGTTTAGAGAGGTTCATATTTACAATATCCTTAAACTTTTCAGTAACTCTTTTAAATCCGAATACTTTGGGAATCTCATTTATTAAATCTTCCGATCCGATTCCATAAGATGATCGAATCAATGATAGAATAACACACCTAATCTCATAGGATGAAACGTATTCAAAATTAAAATCTCTTCTCGATAGATTGGTTCTATCAGTTCTGATTATTCCTTCAACTGAGGGTGTGTTGTATTTACTATCTATGTAATAGAATCCATCATCTTCATAGATTTTTATTTCATTAGTTGGATTAAGAGTTCTATTGAGTTTTAAGTTAAAATATTCTTGTATCCTTCTTCCTGCTTTTTTGGTGTTTGTTACCTCCAATACCCTACTTAAAATTACATCTTTGTGGATTGGTTGCTCGGTTTTAATTATTTCAGTAATTAGTTTATCTAATTCATAATACTCATGTAGGTCAAAGTATAAATTATGAATAGTATCATACTTCGTATAAGGGATATGATTCTCAATCGATTCGTTTGAAACTAATTCTGAAGAAATTTCAATTGATGGTGTGTTTTTAATGATACTTTTCTTAGAAGTATGAGATCCATTAAGAATACTTTTAACATAGGTTACCAATTCTCTTGATTCTCTTTCAGTATTTAAGAACCAATCAGTACTCCAAATTCTATAAAATTTCCACCCTAAAGATTCTAAAATTATCTGTCTTGATTTATCTCTATCTCTTGCTATTTTACTCGAGTGATATGATGCTCCATCACATTCGATAGCTAATACATATTTTCCCTTATCAGTTGGGTGTTTAACACATATATCTATTTTAAAACCAGCTGAACCTACTTGTAATTCAACATCTATCCCATTTTCCATTAGAACCCTTGCAACTTGTTCTTCAAATATAGAATCATCACTTCCACCAGTAGGGGTGGGAATTTCAATTTGTCCTCTTTCAGCAAATATTAAATATGATTTTAAAACCCTAACCCCTTCACTATCTGTTCTAGATAAGTCAATTTGATCACCCTTAAAGTTTGAGAATACAACACATTTGGATTTAGATCTTGAAAAAAGAACATTTAATCTTCTTTCACCACCTTCTTTATTGATAGGACCAAAACTATAACTGAATCTTCCGTTTTCTTGAAAACCATACCCTACACTTATAAATATATAATCTCTTTCATCTCCTTGTACGTTTTCAAGATTTTTAACAAAGAACTTTTCATCTTTAGAGTTATCATAAATATACTTTTCAGCTTTAGGGTTTGGATTAATTTTGAGTTCTTGTTCTAAATAATCCTCAATTATCTTCGCTTGACTTTGGGAGAAAGCTACAACTCCCAAAGATTTATCCGGTCTTTCAATTGAGTGTTTTATTACTTGTTGTACAATTAGTTTGGCTTCATCTCTATTTACTCTTCCTCCTTTATCAGGTGAGTAAAATGTACCTTCTGTGTGAAAATGTTTTAAACCAAAATCTTCTGAATCTTTATATGAACTTGGAAATACTAATAGATCAGAGTTGTAGAATTCTCGGTTAGAAACAGTTATCAAACTCTCGTGTTTACTTCTATAATGCCATCTCAACATGTTTTCATCCATGTTTTTTGCTTGAGATAGAGCAAGAATACTTTCAACATCACTTGTGACAAACTCTTCCTCCTCTTCATCTTCAGATGAAATATCAAAAAACGATGTTGGAGGTAATTGTTTACTATCACCTACAACTACTACTTGTTTTGCTCTTAAAATAGAACCGAAAGCTTCTACAGGTTTAATTTGACTTGCTTCATCAAATACAACTAAATCAAATTCAAGACTATTTGTTTCTATGAATTGAGCAACCGTCATAGGACTCATGAGTAGGAGAGGTTTAAGATCAAGTATTACTTCTCCACATTCAGAAATTAATTTCCTAATCGGTTTTAACTTTCTTTTTTTCGCAAGTTCTTTTTTTAGAATCCCTAGTTTACCTCCACTAAATTGGGTTTTGGGTATATTTCCCCAATGTTTATGTAAAACCCTATATCTATTGATTTGTAGTAAAATATCTTCTAGATTACAATAATCACTAATCTTTTCATCGTGGTTTTTTCCTATGAATCGATTTAGTATGTCTCTTTTCTCAAATGCTTTTCTGGCAATGTTTTTAAACCAATAGTATCTGAATATATTGGTGAAATATTTATCACTATGTTCCCATTCTTCTAGTATTTCTTGTGCCCAATCTAAACCATTAGATTTTAACACATCAATATTTTTTATAAGTTGTAGGTAATCATTAAATGACTCCTTATTATCGATCCATGATTTAAACAGATCAGATATCTCAAACAATGATTCATTGCTTATATCATATTCAGAATCAATATTGACATCTTTTAAGAACAATTCTACTTCACCGATTATTGATTTAATATTCGACAAGTCAATATTTAAAATTTGGGATTTGAGGAAAATCCAATCGAACTCTAATCCAAATTCAAAAACTTGATTTTCTTCAATTTTTTTCTTGTAATTAATATACCAATTAATGCTACTTTTTAATTCTGACCAACTTGAATTAATTTTAGAAAAATCAGATTGAGAAAACTTTTTTAAATCCCCATTTAATTCATCAATTTTTTCTAAAAAATCTGAGTAATCTACATTAGTTTTCATCAAATCTAAAACGAACTCATCTTTTATTTTAGAGGAGGGAGATTTTAAATAAGTTTTAATCAAAGATTTAGATTTCCGATATCTTCCGATTAAGAATTTGTACCATTTTTTTGAATCAATTAAATAGTGTTGGTATTGCTCAAAACAATCTTGTTTCCAAAATCGATTATTAACTTGTTTTTCAGAACTGACATATCTTTTAAGTAGATCATCATACTCCTCACAAATACCTATGAGTGAATTTAATTTTTCGTCACTTATTTTATTCAATACCTCAAAATCAACCTTATCGTGATTCTTTTCTAGGATATTAACTTGATTTATGGTTTCGGATAACTTTGTGAGGTTGTTCAGTGATGGGGATAAATCCGATACATTTAAATCTGATAATTCTTTCTTAACTTCATTAGATATATTGGATAATTGTTGATAATACTTCTCTGAATTTTTGATGAAAATTTCACCTTCATAAAACTGAAAATTTGTTGGTCTTATTAACTTATAGGGATTAGATTTAATCGATCCGCTTTTAATTAATTGGTTTGAAATCTCTTGAACCAATGAATCATATTTCTGGAAGTTTTCTTTGTTTTGATTTTTGATCAAATTCATATCCAAATCATAGATATTCTCACCTATTTCTTTGGAATGTTTAATCACTTCTCCAAAACATTGGATAGGGGTAAATCCTGTTTTTTCAACCTCTGAGTTTACAGCTTCGGAATAGTTATTTATAAAGTTTCGTATTGAATCCCCTTTGGAGAGTTGGTCTTCCACACTTATACTTATAGTAGGTTTTGTCAAGTTCATAACCTTTGAGAGTTCACTCAAAAATTGTTTTTTATTTGATTTATTACTGTGAATCTCTAATCCTAATACATCTAATCCTAAAGATTGTAATCTATTATTTACAACCTTGAGAGCAGCTAATTTTTCAGCAACAAATAGAACTTTTTTACCCCTCGATAAAAAATCAACAATTATATTGGTGATGGTTTGAGATTTACCAGTCCCTGGAGGTCCTTGAACAATTGTATTTAAACCCTCTCTAACCGAAAATATAACCTCTTGTTGAGAACTATCAGCTGGTAAAACATGGTAAGTATCCTTGTAGGAAACACTATCCCCAAAATCTTCATTAGAAAAATTATTTTCCTTATTTAAATTAAATCCCTCACCAATGAATTTACTAAGTAAGGGGTGATTAAAGGGTTTGTTTTCATCATCCCAATTTTCCTCATTTAGATCATTATACATTAAAAATTTAGAGAAGCTAAACAATCCTAACCTAATTTCATCTTTTAGTATTTTCCACTTTTTGAGAGTAATTGAATTTTCAATTTTATCAAAGATTTGACCGATTGTTGAAGAGGTAATTTCATTTGGAATTTCAATTTTAATTCCAAACTCGATTTTTAATTTTTCCAAAAATGAAATATTAAACCCTATTTCATCATCATTGTATTTAATCTTAAATTTTGAATTAATACTTTTTCTACTGAGTTCAACAGGAACTAATATTATTGGAGCTAACCTTGATTTATCGCTGTGTTCACTTTCATACCATTTGATAAAACCTAGAGCGAGGTATAAGGTATTGACTCCTTTTTCTTCGATGGACAAACGTGATAAACGATTAATACTTCTAAGTCTTTTTTGTAGATCAGTTGGTGGATGATTAGTTTGAAGAATTGAATCAGTTAACTTTGACTTATCAATTTCTTCAGTTTTTGAGGGAGTAAAAAGATCTAAAAACTCTTCTTCAATATCTGAATCCTCACCTCTAGAATCAAAACTCATCATGTAGTTGTCCTCAACTAATATTTTAAGGACTTCTGTACTACTTTCTTCAATTACTCTTAAAGATTTCGTTTTTGAATCTCGAGTGTTGATGAAGTTGTTTCTTAGACCTATATCTAAAAGATCTTTGCGAGATTTTTCTAATTTTTGACTTAATCCACTCATTTAATTTTGGAAAATAAAACTATCAATCTTTGAAAATCTAAACTTATTAAATAATAACTGGTTTTCATAGGAATTCTTTCAAATCATACCCCACAAAACTCCTTCTCAACTTATCACAAACCCTTCCTGTTGTTCCACTTCCCATAAATGGGTCTAAAATTAATTCAAACTCTTTTGAAGAATATACTCTAAGACATTCTTATTTGTCTGAAAAAAGAGTTTATATTATTTTTAAAATAAAAATGTCAAAAATATTATTTGTTCTTTTAATACTCCCATTGGTAGTTATATCACAGAATATAAATTATGAGTATACATCAAATGGAGTCTATAGTAAGTCAAATGTTGTTGATTCAGAGGGCAATCATTTCGTTGTTGGTGGATTCAAGGGATACACAAACTTTTTGGACGATTCAACCAATAACGTTTTTATTAGTAAGCCTAACAATATGGGAACAAGCATGGATAGTTACATAATTAAGTTTGCCAATGATGGTGAAGTTGATTGGATAAAAACATTTGGAGGTGATTCTAAGGATAATGCTATTAGTGTAATTCTAGGTAATGATAATTCTATCTATGTCTCTGGATGGTTTGAAGATGAAATAGTGTTGTTTGATGGTACAGTTTTTAACACAACTGGAATCACTGGAACATATCTATTAAAAATAGACTCTAATAATGGTAATTTAATTTGGGGAAGAGATTTTAAAGATGGTGTAAGAAGTGCACCTAATGGGATTACCTTAGATAATAATACGGGAGAGGTAATTTTAATTGATTCTTATGCAATGACAAGTTATGGATATGATTTTTACAGATTAAACCCAAACTCAGGAGATATAGTATTTCAAAGGTATATTAATTTAGGAGGTGATTTCTTAAACGTTCAAACAGATAACTACGGAAATACTTATTTTACGGTTAATGATATGCAATCGTTTTCTTTAGACGGAGTATCTCTTACAGGACCCTCATTTTCTAATGCTATCATAGTTAAATTGGATTCTGAGTTTAAATGTGTTGGAGGTTTAAATTTGGGGACACCTAAAACAGATGGGGTTAGTGAATTAAAAATTAATCCAATCAATAATGATATTTATGTAAGTGTAATTTTTGGAACTGGGGAAGTTAATGTAAACCCTTATGGTGAAAATACAACAGTTTATGGAGATTGTGGTTTTTTTGGAATTTATGGAAATGATTTTTTGTTAAAATCATTTCATACATATATTGGAAGTGTTTTTCACCCGGGAATGGCTAACGTTGAAAATATCACTTTTGATAAAAACTTTCAAAATATTACCTTATTTGGTAATATAAGTAATAGTAGTCAGGACATAGATTTTAAGTTTGGAGATGGAGAAATTAACACTAATATTGGTAAATCGTTTTTTTCAACATATTCGTTAAATGATAATTTTGAGCATAAAATCACATCATTTATTAACTACTCAGGGAATGACGGAACAAATACAACTGAACGTTCGGTTTGGTTGCACGTAAATGATTATATAATTTCATCAGATTTTGGTTATAATTTATCTTTTTATGACCAAAATTCCAACTTATTGTACAACAATATAGGAGATAGAACTGATTCTTCTAGCTCAAGAAACACGGCTTATTCAACAGTTGCTTCATTGGATTATGGTAACACGTTATCTTTGAACTATGACTTACTTGAAGAAGTGTCTGATGAAATGAAGTTATATCCAAATCCCTTCAATGATATTGTTAACGTTAAAACTAATAATAAAGTAAATAAAATAACTGTTTTTAATTTATCTGGAGAAATACTTTTGAAAAGTATAAATAGAACTGTTGTAGATACTTCAAAATTGAATTCTGGTATATATTTATTTAAGGTTGAAACTGGATATAATTCAAAATTTTTTAAACTAATAAAATAGACTTAACAATCAATACTTCTTCAAATCATACCCCACAAAACTCCTTCTCAACTTATCACAAACCCTTCCAGTAGTTCCACTTCCCATAAAAGGGTCTAACACTAATTCAAACTCTTTTGAAGTTTGAAGGATTGGTAGAGTTATTATTTCTTCAGGAAAAGGTGCAGGGTGTTCTCCTTCAATATCTAATTTTTGATTTGCTACCGAAGTTCTTACGATATCCTCATTCCAATAATCTCCCATATTCTTTCCTTTAATGTTTGGTAGGTAGGGAGAAATGGAATTAGAGTACTCCCCATTTACACTTCTGTGTCGAGGTGGGAGAGAGGGTTTTGTTTTATCAGAGAGTTTGGTTAGTGTAGGATAATAATCATACTCCATTGATTTGGTAAGATGAAATATAAACTCATAGGAAGGGGTAAGATTTGATTTTGAAGAGGAAGGTTTGGGATTAGTTTTAGACCATATAATCGTATTCCTCAATATCCATCCTTGTTCTTGAAGTTTGAGGATTACCCTATGAGGTACATTTTGAAGGTTTCCATTATAGAAAGTATCTCCAAGATTTAAAAAGAAACTTCCCCTTTCATTTAATACTCTTTTACAATCTCTAAGATGTTCTGATAGGTTAATTACAAACTCTTCAGAGGTTTTCTCATTTCCTAATCCTTCTTCTTCAGAATATTTTCTTTTATTCCAATAAGGAGGAGAAGTGAATATGGTTTGAACTTCACCATCATTTAACTCATTCATATCGTGGGATGATTTTTGATAAAATCTCCATGTGGAGGTTTTTTCTGAGTTAGATTTGGTGGAGGTTTTAGTTCTTTTACTTTCTCTTTCTTTAAGTTCTCGTTGTATTTGAAGATACGATTGGTTTACAGTAAGAATTCCTTTATCTAAAAGTTCTATATGGTCAGGTTGGTGTTTGTTAATATATACCAACTTTTGAAGTTGACCAGATGATATCCCTATCTCTTTTGAAATTGTTTCCCTTGAAGAACCTTTGCCAAGTTTGGCAGAAGTTAAATCCGTTCTTCTACCTTGTCCTTTTCTATAATACCTATCAAGTATTAGATATTCATTAATAAGTTCCTTAAAACTCTTTATTCGTTGTTTGTTAAAGTGGATAAGAAGTAATTCTTCTTCTTCTTCCTGAACATCTCTAACCACAACTACAATTTCTTCCCATCCCAATCGTTTTATAGATTCAAACCTTCTATTCCCACTGATTACTTGATTACGAGAATCAATAATTAGAGGTTGTAACAATCCAACCTCTGAAATACTTTCCATTAGTTCCTCAATAGAGGATAAGGTATAGATTTCTTTATTCTTAGGATGGTGTTTGAGTGAGGATACTTTAACCTTCATAGGGTGAAGGTAGCGAAGAATTTTGTGGTATGCAAGTAATCAGGAGATCAACTGTTTTACTTTCTCCTTCCAAATATCTTCAGGAAGTGTTCCCATTTCTTTTAACCTCAACAACGTTTTTAACTGTTCCTCTGTTTCTGAAGTAATTGATTTTGATTTCTTTTCCTTTTTCTGGTCAAGTTCTTGATTGAATAGTCCATCATTTACTTTCATAATATCCTTATCCAAAACATTGTAATATCCATCAAAAACCTTTTGAGTAGTATGTCCTGTCATTTTCATGATACTCCTAATCGGTGTTCCTAATTCTATATGTTCTCTAATAAAAGTTCTTCTCCCTATATGTGATGAAACGATTGAATAAAGTGGAATAAAACTTGTGTTCTCCTCTTTTCCGTTTAAATCCCAATCCCTAACTCTTACCCCTCTATTAAGACCAATATGTTTACATATTTCCTTTATGTAACTGTTGTATTTCTGATTGGATATTGCATTACCGAACTTTGTCCTTGGAAAAAGATAGTTATGTGCATTTTTATTCTTTGAATACTTCTTCCAAATCTCAAAAGTCATTCTGTTGATCCTTACTCGTACAGGTTCCTTTTGAATTTTAATCTTTTCCATGAAAAAAGAAAAATACCCTAATCTTTTTCCATTGATTTCTTCTGTATCGTAATCAAAATCTCCAATCTTCATTTTAACCATATCTCCAAACCTACATCCTACATTACAGAGAAAAATCAACATGTCTTTATACACCTCAAAAGAGGTATATGTAGAAGACCATCTTTTGTTATCAGTATCAACCCAAGAATCATTAATATAAGTTAGTCTCCTTTCCTCTTGAAGTACTTGTGTGTGATTCGGGTTTTGAATAGAGTACTTATCATAATTGTAAAGTTTGAGTACCTCATCCCTTTTAAAAAAGATTACTTCTCCTCCTCCATCACTAAGAACAATACCTTCTGGTTTCTTTATACTGAAATTGGTTCCATACTTTTCATTACTCCAGTTTGAAAATCTTGTAAGAGCTTTCATTCTCTTTCTAATCGTGGAGGGTCTTAAACCTTTTCTATCATAACTCCACCTACAAAATCCATATACCCAGTCACTATCCAAGTCCTCAGGAAACAATAATACATTATTTTTGGTTTGATACTCTGAGGTATATTCTCGTATTTGTTTGATACTTGTATTTGTACTTCTCTTAGTTGAGGTTCTGTTATTGTAGGAAGTTGAATTAATCCACTTTTCATATTCTGTAAGCATAGGTAAAAAGTGAATCTCCTTTCTACTAACAACTTCCTTTGTTCTTTTATCCTTTCTTAAATAACTTCTTACAAGTTCTACTAAGGGTTCTTTGTCTTGTTTTTTAATGGTAAGGACTATTCCATTAATTTCATCTAACTTATTTTTAATCAGCAAGTTTTTATCTCGATAATCTTTGTCAGAAGATTTTATAGGGTCTTTTGAAGTTTTCTTTCTCCAATTATCGTCCCAATCTTTAATTTGACAAACAACCCCTGTGCTAACCTTAGTTCTCTTTCCCTTGTAGTAATAATCAATAATGATGGGAACAGAATCCTTTTGATTAAGGTGATTCTTATTGTTTTTATAGTCCAATCTGTAATAAAGCCCCATTAATCAGTCCATTAACTCTTTCTAATATACGAAAAATTCCTGAATTTTAGTACCCCATATAGTACCCCAAAGGGGTTTTTGTGTAAAAACAAAACCCCAACAAGTTGTAAATCAACAAGTTGAGGTTTTCTGTTGGTGGTCCCACCTGGGCTCGAACCAGGGACCACCTGATTATGAGTCAGGTGCTCTAACCAACTGAGCTATAGGACCCGCATTACTGCGAACCTTTCAGTGAAAGGAGGGTGCAATATTACTACTTATTTTAAAGCAGCACAAGAAAACGCTTAAATTAGTTACTCAAAAGTCGCTAGCCTAATAAAGCTTAAAATGGCAACAAATCGTGCCTGGTTATAACTGCTCACAAAGTTCTATTAAAACGCCCGTGGTGTCTTTAGGGTGCACAAAGGCTATGCGTTTTTGGTCTGCGCCTAGAATGGGTGTTTCGTGAATGAGTTTAAATCCTTGGGCTTTGAGTTGGGCCAAAGAGGCTTCTATATCTTTTACCAAGAAAGCCGCATGGTGCATGCCCTCTCCTTTGGTGTGGAGAAATTTGGCAATGGGACTTTCTGAAGCAGTGGGGAATAAGAGCTCTATTTTACTCTCGCCCACCTTAAAAAAAGAAGTAATGACCTGTTGGGAGGCAACTGTTTCTCGCTTGTATGGCGCCACACCCAAGAGTTGGCTGTAGGTTTTCTCTGCAGCGTCTAAGTCTTTAACCGCAATACCAATGTGGTCTATTTTCTCTGCGCCAGGGACTAAAGAGCTCATTTATTTTTATTTAGGTTAAAAACAGATTTTTAATAAAAAACGCTGGTTTTGCGCTTATCCCACTAAAGTACACAATATTGTGCGTATTTTTGTGGCATGGAAGAAACACAACGTCAGAAAAAAATAGCAGGAGTCATTCAGAAAGATATGGCAGACGTATTGCAACGCGCCGCAACAGATGGTGGCCTAAAGGGATTGTTAATTTCTGTCAGTAAGGTAAGTGTAACTACAGACCTTTCCATTGCAAAAGTGTATTTGAGTATTTTTCCAGAAGACCGCGCCAAAGAAATGTTAGAGGGCATACAGTCCAACCAGCCTTTAATTAAACACGAACTGGCCAAGCGAACCAGAAACCAACTAAGAAGAATGCCACAGTTGTTGTTTTTTATAGACGACACCTTAGCCTATTTAGACGGCATTGACCGTTCTTTAAAAGGAGAAAGCAACCCTATTAAAGACCCAGATTTACTAGAAAAAAGAAAAAAGGCATAGGGTGTATGTCCCTTTTTACATAGCCAAAAGATACCTTCTCGCCAAAAGTTCACAGAACGCGGTGAACCTCATTAATTACATGACCTTTTTTGTGATAGTCATAGGTGCTGCCGCATTATTTATTGTACTCTCTGGTTTTTCGGGGCTTAAAGAATTCAGCCTGTCGTTCAGCAATAGTTTTGATCCAGCCCTCAAAGTGCTTCCTAAAAGTGGGAAGTATTTTGAACTGACCTCTGCGCAAGAAAATGCCATAGAATCGCTTGAAGGAGTGGCTTTTTACGCCAAAGAAATAGAAGAAAAAGTGTACCTGAGCCACAGAGAAAAAAGCCAAATTGCTTATCTCAAGGGGGTAGACCAAAACTACCGAAAAGTGATCGCAGTAGACAGTGTTATTTATGCCGGCAACTGGAACCTGTCAGGAGAAAGTGTGGTGGGAATAGGCTTAGCCAATACATTAAGCCTGAGCATTCAAGACTACTACAGTCCATTAAAAATTCTAATCCCAAGGCCCTTAAAAAAGAAAAGTGGCGGAATGGGATTTGGAAGCAAGCCCTACACAGAAGCCAATACAACCATTAGTGGAGTGTATGCAATAGAGGCAGAAATTGACGAAAAATACCTCTTCACTAGTTTAGATTTTGCCCAGCAGCTCTTAGAAAAAAACCCGCGCGAAATAAGCGCACTAAACTTAAAGCTCAACGCAGGAGCCAACGAAGATTTAATTTCCCTACAGTTGTCCCAAATACTTTTAGAAAAAGTAGTGGTTAAAAACAGGGCGCAACTCAATAGCGGCTTATACAAAATGCTCAACACAGAAAATATAGCCACCTACCTCATCTTTACCCTGGTACTTATCGTAGCCTTATTTAACTTAGTAGGTGCCTTAATTATGATGATATTAGACAAAAAAGGCAATAGCAAAACCTTGTTCCATATGGGATTGAGCATTCGAGAAATCAGACGAATTTATTTCCTTCAAGGCCTAGTGGTTTCTTTGTTGGGCGGGCTGATAGGAATTGGAGTAGCCAGCCTTTTAATTGGCTCACAAATGGTATTTGGATGGTTGAGAATATCGGCCAGTTTGGCCTACCCAGTTTCTTTTGAGTGGTTCAATGTAGGCGTAGTCCTAGGCACCATAAGTGTTTTAGGGGTACTGGCCTCTTGGGTGGCAAGTCTCAGGGTGAATGAAAAACTCATTAAAACGGCTTAAGGCCTCTGGCCGATGCTTTTTTAAACAAACTCGTGGTGAGAAAATACCTCTAGCACCTCATCAAAAGCGTCATAAACATCTTTAGACTCATCTGAAGTAACCATCTTCATTCGGTATTCCTTGAAGTTTGGAATGCCCTTGAAATAGTTGGTATAATGCCTTCTGGTTTCAAAAACACCTAGCTTTTCTCCCTTCCAGTCAATAGACATCTGAAGGTGTCTTCTAGCGGCTTCTACGCGCTCCTCTAAAGTCGGTGGCGCTTTGTGTGTACCCGTCTTAAAAAAGTGTTTTACCTCGTTAAAAAACCAAGGATAACCAATACTAGCCCTGCCAATCATTGCGCCATCTAAACCGTATTCGTCACGCATTTTAACAGCCATTTCTGGGGTGTCTACGTCTCCGTTTCCAAAGACTGGAATATGCATTCTAGGGTTGTTCTTAACTTCTGCAATAGGCCCCCAATCTGCTTGGCCTTTATACATTTGAACTCGGGTTCTTCCGTGTATAGAAATGGCTGCAATCCCAACGTCTTGTAGGCGCTCTGCCACCTCTACAATTTTAATGCTGTCTGAGTCCCATCCCAATCTAGTTTTTACCGTCACCGGAAGATGGGTGTGTTTCACCATCGCCTCTGTGAGCTTGACCATTAAGGGAATGTCTCTTAATATTCCGGCGCCTGCGTTTTTACAGACCACCTTCTTCACAGGACAACCAAAATTAATGTCTATAATATCTGGTTTTGAGGCTTCTACAATTTCTATGGCCTGAAGCATGGAGTCCATTTCTGCGCCAAATATTTGAATACCCACAGGGCGTTCTTTTTCGTAAATATCCAGCTTCATGGTGCTCTTAGCAGCGTCTCTAATGAGCCCTTCTGAAGAAATAAATTCAGTATATACCACGTCTGCCCCCTGCTCTTTGCACAAAGCGCGAAAAGGTGGGTCGCTCACATCTTCCATAGGAGCGAGTAACAGTGGAAAGTTTGGAAGTTCAATGTCTCCAATGCGTGGCATAGTGCACAGATTAAAATTATGGGGCAAAGATACGCAAGTGACGCTGTAAGGCAATGGTTTGGACGTATTTTTAGCCTATATTTGCAGCTTTATAGGCCCTATACGCATGAAAAATATTCGAAACTTCTGTATTATCGCTCACATTGACCACGGTAAAAGTACCTTGGCAGACCGTTTGTTAGATTTTACAGGAACGGTGACAGAAAGAGAAAAACAAAACCAACTGCTAGACAGCATGGATCTCGAAAGAGAGCGAGGAATTACCATTAAGAGTCACGCCATTCAAATGGAATACACCAGAAATGGAGAGACCTATATCTTAAATTTAATAGACACCCCAGGCCACGTAGATTTTTCCTACGAGGTGTCTAGATCTATTGCTGCCTGTGAAGGTGCGCTTTTAATTGTAGACGCAGCACAGAGCATACAAGCACAAACCATCTCTAACCTTTACCTGGCCCTAGAAAACGATCTGGAAATTATTCCGGTATTGAACAAGGTAGATTTACCTTCTGCCAATCCTGAAGAGGTTACGGACGACATTGTGGATTTATTGGGTTGTAAGGCGGAGGAAGTCATTCCGGCATCGGCCAAAACGGGTTTGGGTATAGAGGCCATCTTAGATGCAATTATTGACCGTGTTCCAGCGCCTGTTGGTAATGTAGATGAACCGTTGCAGGCCTTAATATTTGACTCTGTTTATAACCCATTTAGAGGGGTAGAAACGTATTTCAGGGTGATTAATGGTGAAATTAAAAAAGGACAGAAAATAAAATTCGTTGCCACGGGCAAGCATTATTTTGCAGATGAGGTAGGTACTTTAAAACTCACACAACAAGTAAAACAGTCTGTTAAAGCTGGGGATGTAGGTTATTTAATCACAGGAATAAAAGAAGCCAAAGAAGTAAAGGTGGGAGACACCATCACAGACGCAGCACACCCTACTCAAAAACCTATTGGAGGGTTTGAAGATGTAAAGCCTATGGTATTTGCTGGAATTTATCCTGTAGACACGGAAGATTACGAAGAGCTTAGGTCCTCTATGGAGAAACTACAACTCAACGACGCTTCGCTGGTTTTTGTTCCAGAGAGCTCTGCGGCCTTAGGCTTTGGGTTTAGGTGTGGTTTTTTAGGAATGCTCCACATGGAAATTATTCAAGAACGCTTGGAGCGTGAATTTGAAATGACTGTAATTACTACGGTTCCAAACGTAAGTTACCACGCATTTACTAGAAAAGATACTGAAACACCTATCATTGTAAACAACCCTTCTGACCTACCTGACCCCTCTACTTTAGACCGTGTAGAGGAACCTTATATTAAGGCAACGATCATTACAAAGTCTGATTATGTTGGGAATGTAATGTCGCTTTGTATTGACAAGAGAGGGATTATCACCAACCAAACGTACCTCACCACAGATAGGGTAGAATTGACTTTTGACATGCCTTTGGCGGAGATTGTCTTTGATTTTTACGACCGTTTAAAAACGGTGTCTAAGGGATATGCTTCTTTTGACTACGCCCCAATAGGGATGAAGGTTTCAAAGCTGGTTCGTGTAGATATTTTATTGAACGCTCAGCCGGTAGACGCGCTTTCTGCGCTTATTCACGCAGACACCGCGCCAATTATTGGAAAGAAAATGTGTGAAAAACTCAGGGCACTCATACCGCGTCAACAGTTCGACATTCCTATCCAAGCAGCCATTGGCGCTAAAATTATCTCCAGAGAAACCATTAAGGCACTCAGGAAAGATGTTACCGCTAAATGTTATGGAGGAGATATCTCTCGAAAGAGAAAGCTCCTTGAAAAGCAAAAGAAAGGAAAGAAACGTATGCGTCAAGTGGGGAATGTAGAGATTCCACAAGAAGCATTTATGGCGGTGCTTAAATTAAACGACTAAGGGTTTTCCTAAATACACCAGGCGCATGCCTTCTTTAGATTCATTGGATTGTGTCTCATAAGAAGGGATAATTTTTAAATCTCCCTCTTTGTCTTTTAAAAACAACGGAATGCTGTTAGGGGCTTTTGCCGCTTGCTGCATGACATTCTCGTAATGAGATTGGTCTTTAAAAGTGAGTTCCAACACCTGTGGAAACAAACGAGTAGTTTCTTCTAAAGCGATATAATCATGGGTGCTAGAGAATAAATGCTGTTTGTTTTGTAGGGCTTTATTTCCCTTTTCATTAGCGTGAATGAGTCTAAATGCACCGTTCTCACCAAACTGTTCAGTAAATCTATTTAAGGCAAAATCATTGATCTCTGCATTTCCTGTAAGGGCCATTAAATAGCCTACGTCATTGAGTTCTAAATTGTCTGCTAGATTGTCCGAATATATATTGGCTGTAAGGGCATCTATGCCTTTTTCTTTGGCGGCACTAATGTTATTCTCGTTACTGTCTATAAGCACCACATGACGGTCATTGTCCTGAAGGTACTGGGCAATTAATCTAGATGCTGGCGCAGCGCCAACCATTAAGATTCCCTCTGATTTCTTTAAAAACACGCCCAGCCATTTGGCTACAATTCTAGCGGTAGTGGCATTTAACAAAACTGTTCCCAATACAATCATAAAGACCAAAGGGGTAATATACTCTGCCCCAACTTCTCCTCTAGCAACTAATTTAGATCCAAACAAAGAGGCAATACCGGCTGCGACAATACCTCTAGGACCCACCCAACCAATAAACAATTTCTCTTTAAATTGTAAACCAGATCCCGAACTGCTCAAAAAGACCCCTAAAGGACGTACCACTAAAATAATTGTGGCAAACAACATAGCGGTGCGCCAATCGTAAAGTAGCATTAATTGGTCTATATTAATGTTTGCAGCCAATAGTATAAAGAGAATAGAAATGAGCAGTACGCTTAAAGACTCTTTGAAATACAACAGCTCCTTGAGGTTGGGTAGGTTTATGTTTCCCATAACCATTCCCATCACAACCACAGCCAAAAGACCCGATTCATGGGCAAATAAGTCAGAGGTAACAAAGACCAATAACACCATAGACAAAGAGGCAACGTTCAGTAAGTAATGCGGGATAAAGCGTTTTTTAATGACAAACACTAAGGCGTGGGCAAAGGTAAATCCAAAACTAAATCCAAAAAGTAATATTTTTCCAAAGGCAATTAATGCCGTTTGAGTAAATGCTTGTCCGCCTTCTACACTGATGAATTCGTACACCAATACGGCTACCAAAGCGCCTATTGGATCTATGAGTATGCCTTCCCATTTTAAAATAGCAGAAACTTCCTTTTTAAGGGGAATGTTTCTCAATATAGGTGTGATCACTGTAGGTCCAGTGACTATAATCAAAGCAGAAAATAAAAACGCCATAGGCCAACTCAAGCCAAAGATTAAATGAGACGCAATTCCAGCGCCAAAAAATGTCACTGTAGAACCCAAGGTAATGAGTTTAGAAATCACCGGTCCTGTCGTGGCAATTTCGGATCTTTTTAGGGTAAGACCCCCTTCAAAAAGAATAATACTAATGGCCAGGGAAACAAAATAATACAAGCCATCTCCAGGAAACAAGCCTTTGGTGCCGTTCCATATGGGCTCAATAAGTTTGGCGCCGTCTGCAGTATAAAAGGTGGCAATAGGCCCTACCAATAAACCTATTAAAATAAGGGGTAATATGGCGGGTAATTTTAATCGCCATGCCATCCATTGGGCTACTATACCTAAAATAATTATACCGGCAAGTTCAATCATAGGGAAAAGTCTTTATTCATAAAAGCTTTTAATAACAATACGGATACCACCACAGGGTAGTGTCCGCCGCCAAAATTTGAATTTAAGCTTTTTTTGGCTTTTTAAAGGCTTGGTTTTGATTAAATTTATCTCTCAAAGATAGAAAAATAGCAACGATGGTTTTACATCCAATAGAAGCAGGTAATTTTAAATTAGACGGTGGCGGTATGTTTGGCGTAGTGCCTAAAACCATTTGGCAACGCACCAATCCAGCAGACGCCAACAACCTCATCGATATTGCTGCCCGTTGCTTACTCATAGAAGAAGGCAACAAGCTCACGCTTATAGACACTGGAATGGGCCACAAACAGTCCGATAAGTTCTTTGGATATTACAGTCCTTGGGGGTCATATAATTTAAAGGATTCTATTGAAAAGGCTGGTTTTTCAATGGATGAGATAACAGACGTCTTTTTGTCCCACCTTCATTTTGATCATGTGGGGGGTGCAGTGCAGTGGAATAAAGACCATTCTGGCTATGAAATGGCTTTTAAAAACGCTCATTTTTGGACCAATAAAAATCATTGGAAATGGGCTACAGAACCCAACGCCAGGGAAAAAGCCTCTTTTTTAAAAGAAAATTTACAGCCCATAAAAGAGGCGGGGCAACTGCGGTTTCTAAGAGACAATACTCAGGTGGTGGAGCGCGCTTCTGATTTTAATTTTGAGGTGTTTTATGCAGACGGTCACACGGAAAAGCAAATGCTTCCTATGATACAATACCAGGGAAAAACAGTGGTCTTTATGGGAGATTTATTGCCCACAACAGGCCATATTCCCCTACCTTATGTCATGGGCTATGACACCAGACCGCTATTGACCTTAGAGGAAAAGGCTTATTTCTTAGATCTAGCAGCAAGCCAGGGCTATTATTTGTTTTTGGAACACGACGCACAACACGAAGTCATTACCGTTAAACAGACCGAAAAAGGCGTTCGCTTGGATCAAGTATTCGCTTTTTCAGAATTATTTAATTAGGTTTTAAACTGACCTCAAGACCCTACACACGAAATATATGAGCACACACAATAAATACATGTCCCTACCCACAAAATTTATGGAGCTACCCACAAAACATGCAGACCTAAAAAAGAAATATGTAGCAGTACCCTCAAAATATCTAGCCCTACACAGGTCAATATATGGCGGTTTTTTTAAACCTTTACTGCTGTTGTTTTTTCTGGCCAGTTGTAAAGCTTTGCCGCCCTCTTTTGTGGTGGAAACCCCTGTGCTCACTGGAAAAAAAACAGCCCTAAGCTTAGATGAGAAAAAACAATGGCCCCACAAGGATCCTTATACCGATAGTATTCCAGGAATGGGTTTGGAAAAAGCCTATGCCTACATTAAAGACAATGGCCTCAAGTCTAACAGCATTACCGTGGCTGTGTTAGATTCTGGGATTGACCTCTTGCATGAAGACTTAAAAAACCAACTTTGGGATAACAAAAAAGAAATCGCGGCCAATGAAATTGACGACGACAACAACGGCTACACAGATGACCTACATGGTTATAATTTTCTAGGAGAATCTTACCATGAACAAGTAGAGGTAACACGAATTGTCGCGTTAAAACTTGGGGACGCTGCTCTTCAAGAGCGCGCACAAAAAGAATTGGAAAAAGCACTTCCCAAGGCACTTCAGGACAAGGACCAATACAGGCAAATTTTAATGGCGGTAGAAACCGCCAATGCAGCCGTTAAAAAGGCGCTTGGTAAAGACCGTTACTACCTTGCAGATCTTGAAAGCTTTGAAACCAATAGCATTATGATGCAGCAAAAAATAGGGGTGCTAAAGCAAATGTTTTCTTTTGCAGACAGTATTCCACAGGTGCTCAAAGAGCTCAATGCCGGTGTGACTCATTTTAGTGAACTAGCAGACTACAATCTCAATAAAAACTTTGATGGAAGGGTTGTAGTAGGAGACAATCCATACGATATTTTAGACGTTCCCTACGGCAACGGAGATCCTAAAAACAGGCTTCCAGAGGAAAGTCACGGAACCCATGTTGCTGGAATTATTGGGGCACAAAGAGACAATGGATTGGGTATAAATGGCGCTGCTGCTCAAGTAAAAATTATGGCCTTAAGAGCAGTGCCCAATGGAGATGAATACGACAAAGACATTGCTTTAGGAATTCGTTATGCGGTAGACAATGGCGCAAAAATCATCAACGCAAGTTTTGGAAAATCCTATTCTCCAAATGTGGAATGGGTGTACGAAGCCATAAAATACGCGGCATCTAAAGACGTCTTAATCGTTCATGCAGCAGGAAATGAGGGAGATGATCTAGACCATCCTAGCCACCCAAATTTTCCCAACGATCAAATTAACAACGGTCCAGAGATAGCCAATAATGTACTCACAGTAGGGGCTTTAACAAGTGAGTTGGGGGAAAATTTAGTGGCGGATTTTTCAAATTATGGGAAAATTAATGTAGACGTCTTTGCGCCTGGAGGAGCCATTTATTCCACCATGCCAGGGGGGGAATACGACTTCCAAGATGGCACCTCCATGGCAGCCCCCGGCGCAGCCGGCGTTGCCGCCCTAGTTTGGTCTATCTATCCAAATCTACGCGCAGCAGAGGTTAAAAAAATACTCATGCTCTCTGGAGTGCGCTCAGAAATTCCAGTAATTTTACCTTCAGATCCAGATAAAAAGGTTCCCTTTAGCAGTCTTTCTGTCTCAGGAAGGATGATAAATGCCTACAATGCTTTAATTTTAGCCAAACAAATACAAGACAATAAATTTAATTTAAATAAATATGATTTTATTCGCTAAACGTGTAGTGGCATTATTCGCCTTAGCACTTTCTGTTGCCGCTACAGCTCAAAACACGCATTACTGGCAACAAGAAGCCAATTATACCATGGATGTTACCATGGACGTAAATACATTTCAATACCAGGGAACCCAACAAATCTCTTATACCAACAACTCTCCAGACGCATTGAATCAGGTGTTTTATCACCTTTATTTCAATGCCTTTCAACCCGGATCAGAAATGGATGCGCGATTGAGTAGTATTGAAGATCCAGACGGAAGAATGATGGAGGACAAAAAAAGCAGGATTAGCCCGCTAAGTCCAAATGAAATTGGGTTTTTAGATGTAAAAAACTTAGTCCAAAATGGAAAACCCGTAAACTTTACGGTAGACGGAACGGTATTGCAAGCCATTCTTGCAGAACCTATAGCGCCAGGAGAAACGGTGGTTTTTAGCTTAGAATTTAATGGACAGGTACCACTACAAATTAGGCGTTCTGGAAGAAACAGCTCTGAAGGAGTGGCTTTATCTATGTCTCAGTGGTACCCTAAAATGGCAGAATACGACTTTGAAGGCTGGCATGCAGACCCTTATATTGCTAGAGAATTTCACGGCGTTTGGGGAGACTATGACGTAACCATTACCTTAGATAAAAATTATACCATTGGCGGAACAGGCTATTTACAAAACCCACAGGAAATTGGACACGGATATGAGGCTCCTGGAACAAAGGTTAAAAAGCAAAGAGGGAATACCTTAAGCTGGCATTTTAAAGCACCTATGGTGCATGACTTTATGTGGGCAGCAGACCCAGAGTACACTCATGACGTCCTTGAAATGGAAAATGGACCAATCCTTCATTTCTTGTATAAAAACAAGCCTGAATTGGTAGAAAATTGGAAGGCCTTACAGCCAAAAACAGCACAAGCTATGGCGTTTTTTAGCAAAAATGTTGGTCCTTATCCTTATGAGCAATACAGTGTAATTCAAGGAGGAGATGGCGGAATGGAATACGCCATGAGCACCCTAATCACAGGAGAGCGTAAATTAAACTCTTTAATAGGCGTAATGGCGCATGAAATGGCCCACTCATGGTTCCAACATATTTTAGCTACCAACGAAGCCAAGCACTCCTGGATGGACGAGGGATTCACCTCTTTTATATCGAGTTTGTGTATGCAAGAACTCAGTGAAAAACCATCAGAAAATCCATTTGCAGGGAGTTATAGGGGCTACCAGTATTTAATAAAGTCTGGAAAAGAACAGCCTCAAACCACCCATTCAGACCGATACGAATTTAATAGCGCTTATAGCATTGCCGCTTATTCGAAAGGGTCTATTTTCTTGTCTCAATTGGGGTATATCATTGGCCAAGACAAACTGATGGAAACCCTTAAAAAATACTACACAGACTTTAAATTCAAGCACCCAACGCCAAACGACATTAAAAGAACTGCAGAAAAAGTGTCAGGGCTTCAGTTAGATTGGTATTTAATGGATTGGACACAAACCACCAATACCATAGATTACGCCATTCAAGAGGTGGTTGCGGCAGATCTTGAAAACACCACAGTGGTCTTAGAAAGAAAAGGTTTAATGCCTATGCCTCTAGATATTTTAGTGGTGTACCAGGATGGAAGTCAAGAAACATTTTATGTACCTCTTAGGATGATGCGAGGCGGGAAAGAGAATCCTTATCCAAGCATTGAAAGAACAGTATTGCCTAACTGGGCTTGGGCTTATCCAAGCTATGAGTTTACTATTTCTAAGCCTTATCAAAGTATAAAAGCGATTCAAATTGATCCATCTGGCCTTATGGCCGATGCTGATTTGGACAATAACTCACTCCAATCTGCAGAAGAATAACTGACGCATTAAAACAACCTATTAGGTCCTAAAAGCAAATAAAAGTGTCAGATCAAGATACCGCAGGTTTAAACAAAAATCAACCGATAGAAACGTCCCAAAAATATCTTTCGGGGCGTTTTTCTCTAGGACAAAAAGAACGCTTAAAAAGCGCCAAATCTATTGAACACTTATTTTCTGAAGGGAAAGCTATTAGTGCATACCCTTTAAGATTGGTTTTTGTGAGTAAGCCGAATAGTACTGTTCCTATGCAGTGTGCTTTTAGTGTGTCTAAAAGACATTTTAAAAAAGCGGTAGATCGCAACAGGATTAAAAGATTATTAAGGGAGTCTTACAGGAAAATAAAACCTACACTGTACCAAAACCTCTCTCAGCCGTATATGGGTATGATCTTATTTAATGGTAAAGAAATTCCTTCACAAGAAAATACAGACAAAAGTGTAGCGATCCTTTTAGAGAAATGGTTAAAGAGTTTATCTTTGTAGGGCTATAAAAAATCTTATGAAAGAGATCCAAACGCTTGAAAAAGCCATTCAACCTTTACGCCATACACTACAAGAACACCCCTTGTACCAATCTTTAAATAGCCTTAAAGATGTGGCTGTTTTCATGGAGTTACACGTATATGCTGTATGGGATTTTATGTCTTTATTAAAATCACTGCAACAACAACTTACTTGTGTGAGCCTCCCTTGGATGGCACCTAAAAATCCAACACTCTCTAGATTTATCAATGAGATAGTGATGGGGGAAGAAAGTGATATAGACCTCAATGGAACCCCCATTAGTCATTATCAAATGTATTTAGACGCCATGAAAGAGGTAGGGGCAAGTACAGAAGGAGTTAATAATTTTCTTAGTCTTTTAAAAAATGATGTATCTGTAATAGAGGCTATTCGTAAAGCACCTTTACATCCTGCAGTAAAAGATTTTTTAAACTTTACTTTTGAAACAATAGCGACTGGAAAACCACATCTGGTTGCCGCTGCATTTACTTTTGGGAGGGAAGACCTTATACCAGACATGTTTATAGAAATTGTAGGTAAAGCCGCAAAAAAGAACGCCACCAATTATCCGAGGTTTATGTACTATCTCAATAGACATATTGAGATAGATGGTGATGAACATGGCCCACTTTCTTTAAAAATGGTCAGTGAACTCTGTGGAGAAGACACTTTAAAATGGCAAGAGGCAACAGAAGTATCTCAAAAAGCTTTAGCCGTTAGAATTGCCCTTTGGGATGCTATTGACAAAGAAATTAACGCTAAATTAGTGACTTACTAAAGCACTAATTCATGAAAAAACCTTTTTATTTTCTGTTACTTTTATCTGTTATTCTTGAGCTTGGTTGTGAAAATAAACCCAACAACCCACAAGAAAGTGTTCAAAGCAACTGGGAAATAGGGCCTTTTATAAAGCAAGACGCAGAGAACCCCATACTTATTCCCAATCCAGAATTGGTTTTTTTAGATCCAGTAAGTGGGGAGGAAACAGCCTTTGAAGCAAGAAATGTGCTCAACCCATCTGCAGTTGTAAAAGATGGAAAAGTACATTTAATTTATAGGGCTCAAGACCAAAAAATGACCTCTAGAATTGCACTGGCCACTAGCGAAGACGGGATACATTTTACCAAAGAAAAGGCACCTATTTTTTTTCCAGATAATGATGATATGTTGATGTATGAAGCCTTTGGAGGGGTAGAAGACCCCAGGGTTGTTCAGGGTTCAAATGGGGAATATATTCTTACCTATACCTCTTATGATGGAAAAACAGCCCGCCTGTGTTTGGCCACCTCAACAGATTTAAAAAAATGGACCAAACACGGCCCTGTATTAAAAGATCCTAAGAATATAAACTTGTGGTCAAAATCAGGGGCTATTGTTGTAGAACAGTTTGGCGTAGAAATGCGTGCTAAAAAAATAGATGGTAAGTATTGGATGTATTTTGGAGATACAGATCTATTTATGGCTCATTCAACCAATTTAATTGATTGGACGGTGCTGGAAAATGCAGAAAATAATACCATGGTTTCTGTGCTTCACCCGCGACCTGGATATTTTGACAGTAGGCTTGTGGAGCCTGGCCCATACGCATTATGGACTAAAAATGGGATAAATCTAATTTACAACGCCAGTAATGCAGCAAATAATAATGATCCAAATTTACCTCAATTCACTTATGCTGCTGGACAAGCCTTATTTAGCGCAAGTAAACCATACCAATTAATCGATAGAACCAAAGGCTACTTTATATATCCCGATAAGGACTATGAAAAAATAGGAGAAGTAAATGAGGTTTGTTTTGTAGAGGGTATGGTATTTTTTAAAGATCAATGGTTTTTGTATTACGGCACTGCAGACTCTAAAATTGGTGTGGCAATAGCAGAAAAATAAGCGCTGACTCATTGATAGTTTTAGCACTTCTTAAAAGCTTATGACATTGAAGAGCGCTCCATATAAACATGGGGAATACCGTCTTCTAAATACGTCTCTCCAAGGGCGGTAAAATCTAAATCACGATAGAAATTTAATAAGTAAGTTTGGGCGGAAAGTCCAATATCTGTCGTGTTAAAATGATCTTTAACAGCAGTGATAGAAGCTTGCATAATCGCTTTACCAAAATCTCTTTTTCTACAATCAGCAGCAACGACCACTCTACCAATCGCAGCTTTTTCTAAATAATCTCCTGGTTTAAAAATTCTTGTATAAGCAACAATCCTCCCTTTAATAGTCCCTAATATATGAAGGGCTTTTTGGTCTTTACCATCTATGTCTTGGTACACACAATCTTGCTCCACCACAAATACCTGAGAGCGCAACTGAAGTAGCTCATATAATTCAGTGGTGCTTAAAGAAGAAAAGGAACGGCAGTTAATCTCCATAATAGTACTTTGTTGTTTTTAATTGTTTTATAGCTGAAGTAATTATTTGATCGTTGGTTATTTTAAAGTTTTAATACATTCTTAAGCTCACTCATTAAAAACTTAATAACTAATCTTGAATAATGGGTTTTTTAGAATCCTCCTTTTCAAATTCAGGTTGTAAAGTCACATGGTTAATACCGTACTTTTGTAAGAGTAATGATTCTATTTGAACCAAAACATTGTCAAATTGTTTTAGATTGAGATTTTCAGAAAATTCTATATGGGCTTCTAAATGGACTTCTGCCTCATTAAGTTGCCATACATGAAGGTGGTGGAGGTTTTTAACTGGTGAAATCTCAGAGACGTCTGCTTGTAAAGCTTTTAAATTAATGTAAGAGGGGGTAAAAAGCATGAGAATTCTAGTGGCATCTACTATAAGGTCATAACCCATATACACCAAATAAAGCGCTATAATTAAGGTAAGTAATGGATCTATCCAAAAAATGGAAAAGTAGTGCATTAATAATCCCCCTATTAAAACCGCAATTGAAGCCAGCATATCTGAGAATAAATGAATATATGCAGACCTCATATTCATATTATCATTAGCGTCTTTTTTTAATAATAAAACACTAAAACCATTGGCTACTATACCTAATAAAGAAAACCAAATCACTAAGTCGGCCGCTATTTCTACTGGAGAAACAAAACGTTTATAAGCCTCAATAATTAAAAAAATAGCTACAATAACTAGAGAAGACGCATTGACAAATGCCGCTATAATTTCTGCCCTTTTGTAACCAAAAGTTTTACCGTAAGAAGCTTTACTTTTAGATAATTTTACAGCTATATAACTAATTATTAAAGATAAAACATCTGAAAAATTATGAAGCGCATCTGAAAGTAAAGCCAAACTACCAGACCATAAACCACCGACCACTTGTGAGGCTGTAATAATGATATTAAGAAAAATAGAAATAACTAAATTTCTACCTTTAGAATCATTTGAATGATGGTGATGGTGTGAATGGTGGTGTCCCATAAATGTTAACTACAAGCAATTTTATCTACTCTATTGGCATGTCTCCCTCCTTCAAAAGGAGTGTCTAAATACACTTTAACCATTTCTAAGGCCTGAGGTAAAGATAAATATCTCGCTGGAAGGGATAATATATTTGCATTATTATGTTGCTTAGCTAAAGCGACAATCTCTTTTGACCAACATAAGGCAGCTCTAATATCTTGATGTTTATTAGCTGTCATAGCGGCGCCATTCCCACTACCACAGATAATAATTCCTAGCACTGCTTTTTTAGAAGAAACCGCTTCTGCTACTGGATGAATATGATCTGGATAATCTACAGAATCTGAAGCATCAGTTCCAAAGTTTAATACATCATATCCCGATTGTTTAAGAAAGGCTACAATAGCAAATTTATAATCTGTTCCTGCATGGTCATTTCCTATAGCTATAGTCATAAGTGTTTGTATGTGTTAGATGATTAATTTGCCTTAAAGATATAAAAGGCTTTGTTTGTTTTTAGGTTATAAACATTGGTTTTTTAAGTATTTACTAACCTTCTATAAAATAGCTATTTAAGAAATAAGCCTTTTGTTGACAAGTGAGTAAAAAATAAACACTTAAAAATTTGTTACTTATTTTAAAAAATTCAGGTATAAAAATAATCTTATAAACCATTTTAATTTTGTCTTTTTTTAAGAATCACTTATCATTAAAAAATAGGGTTTTATACACTTAAAAAAATAAAAAACAATTAAAAAAAAACTGTTAATAAGCTTATACATTAATGTTAACAATTGAATTAAAATTATGATTTACAATGTAATAATAAAAAGATAGTTAGTTAATAAAGTGATTTATGTATGTATAAAAAAATATACTCAAAAAGTTATTACACTTATTAACACACAATAATAAGACCCATTTAGATTTTATAAAAAAAAGAAAGAAAAAGAATAATACTGTAGTTGTGTATAACTTAAAAAGTTTAATGTAATGTTCTCATTTACTAATCGTACCCTTGGATTATAATTTGTAATTTTAACAAATTTTAAAAACCGAATGTCAAAAAAACAAAAACGTTCTAAAAACCATCAGAAAAATAATATTACTAAAGGTATTTTTACTGTATTAGAACAAGACTCAAATAAACCTTTTACTTATAAAGATATTGCAGAAAAGCTTCAAATATTAGACGCTACTAGTAGAAATATTTTAATAAAAAAGTTAGTTTCTTTAAAAGAGCAAAAACGCATATCAGAACCCACAAGAGGTTATTATCAAGCAATTACTAACGATAAAACAAAACAATACCACGAAGGTACTGTAGATATTACCGGAAAAGGAAATGCTTATATTATTATAGATGGTTTTGAAGAAGACGTATTCATTCCTTTTAATAAAATAAACAAAGCTTTCCATAGAGACACTGTTCAGGTGTATGTTTACCCTAGAAGAAAAGGGAAGAAATTAGAAGGAGAAATTATTAGTATTACCCATCGTTTTAAAACAACTTTTGTTGGTGTTATTGAAATACAAGATCGATTTGCTTTTGTTAAAATAGCAGATTTTAGAATGTATACTGATTTTTTTATATCACAGCAGGGCATTAATGAAGCTAAACACGGAGATAAAGTTGTTGTTGAATTAACTAAATGGGAACAAAACTCTAGTTCTCCTGAAGGTAAAATAACACAGGTGTTAGGCGTTCCAGGGGAGCACCAAACAGAAATACATGCTATTTTAGCCGCTTATGGTCTTCCTTATGAGTTTCCATTTGAGGTGAGTGAATTTGCCAATCAAATAGATACCAGTATTCAAGATTCTGAAATTGCTAAAAGGAGGGATATGAGAGATGTTCTCACTTTCACTATTGATCCAAAAGATGCAAAAGATTTTGACGACGCACTTTCATTTCAAAAATTAGATAACGGACATTTTGAAATAGGCATTCATATTGCAGACGTTTCCCATTATTTACAAGAAGGCACTGTATTAGATGATGAGGCATTTCAAAGGGCAACCTCTGTTTACTTAGTAGATAGAGTGGTACCTATGCTTCCAGAAGTGCTCTCTAATGAAGCCTGTTCTTTAAGACCTCATGAAGAAAAATATACTTTCTCTGCTATTTTTGAAATAAACCCTCAAGCACAAATAATTTCTGAATGGTTTGGAAGAACTGTGATTAATTCTAATGAACGTTTTGCGTATGAAGAGGCTCAATATGTAATAGAAACTGAGTCTAATGAAATTCCATTAAACATCTCTATTAGAGAAACTAATTACAGTATTTCCAATGAAGTGAAAGAGGGTATTTTAACTTTAGATTATCTGGCTAAAATATTGCGAACCAAGCGTATGAAGCAAGGGGCTATTTCTTTTGACAAAGTAGAAGTTCGTTTTGCTTTAGATGAAGATTTTAATCCTACCACTGTATTTTTTAAAGAGTCTAAAGATGCCAATAAGCTTATTGAAGAATTTATGTTACTTGCCAATAAACAGGTTGCAGCATTTATTGGTAAACAAAAACCAGAAAAACCGTTTGTTTATAGAGTTCACGATGAACCCGATGAAGATAAATTAATTGCTTTACAGGGGGTGGTGTCTCGTTTTGGGCATCAACTAGATTTTAAATCTAAGGTAACTATGAACCAATCTTTAAATACTTTACTACTGAATGTAAAGGGTAAAAAGGAACAAAATCTAGTAGATACCTTAGCGATAAGATCCATGAGTAAAGCTATTTATACTACAGATAATATTGGACATTACGGACTAGCATTTGAACATTATACCCACTTTACCTCTCCGATTAGAAGGTATCCGGATGTCATGGTACACAGGTTGCTTCAATATTATTTAGAGGGAGGTTCAACCACTAAAAAAGAAGCCTTAGAAAAAAAATGTAAGCACAGTTCAGATATGGAAGGCTTAGCAGCTAATGCAGAACGTGAATCTATTAAATACATGCAAATTAAATTTATGGAAGACCACCAGGACCAAGAGTTTATTGGGGTTATTTCTGGGGTTACTGAATGGGGTATGTATGTAGAAATTATAGAAAATAAGTGTGAGGGTATGGTTAGAATTAGAGATATTAAAGGGGATTATTACTCCTTTGATCCTAAAAACTATGCTGTTGTTGGTGAAAGAAAAAAACAAGTGTACACATTAGGAGACACTGTTGTGGTGATGGTGAAAAACACCGATTTAGAAAAAAGACACTTAGATTTTTCTCTGATTGGTAAACACCCTATTAATGAGACTCTCTAGTATTTTTATTATCTTACTTTAATATTACAAAACAATAATGAAAGCTTTTTTATTTTTCTTATTTTTTAGTGGTATTATTTTCGCTCAAGAGGATAATATTACATTGAACACTGAAGCTTTTTCTGAGCTAAAAGTGTATGATGGCCTTTCTGTAACCATGACAAAGGGGACTGATAATACAGTAGTTATCTCTGGAGAAGACCCTAAAAATGTATCTATTGTTAATGAAGAAGGGGTTTTAAAAATTAAGATGAAGTTTAAAAAAATGTTCAGTGGCTATAGGACGTTTATATCACTCAACTATTCAAGTCCTTTTAATATTTTAGACGCAAACGAAGAAGCGAGTATTAAAGTAGATAATCTCATAGAGCAAGAAAAAATTTCTTTAAAAGTCCAAGAAGGGGCTCAAATAGAAGCTTCTTTAAAAGTAGATCAACTCATAGTTAAAACTGTCACAGGTAGCCAAATTACTACCAAAGGATACGCAAAAATTCAAGATGTGTCTATTAATACAGGGGGTATTTATAAGGGACAATCTTTAAAGACTTCTTTTACTACGATTGGTGTTAATGCTGGAGGAATTGCCTCCATTTTTGCGACAGATTATGTGGGTGCTACCGTAAAAGCAGGAGGAAAAATTAAAGTTTTTGGGGACCCAAAGAAAATGGATGAAAAGACATTTTTTGGCGGTACTATCGAGCGTGTTAAGCAATAGAGATGTATTCAGATATTCAAGCAGCCATCCCTTTAGGTTTTTTTCTAAGCTTTATGATAGGGCCGGTGTTTTTTGTTTTATTGGAAACAGCTGCATTAAAAGGTTTTAAAGCCGCCCTTGTGTTTGATTTAGGGGTTATTCTTGCAGACATTATTTTTATTTCAGCCGCATATTTCAGTAGTATTCAATTATTAGAGAACCTCAAAAATCAACCAGGAATATATGTGTTTGGGGGTTTAATACTATTTATTTACGGTACTACCATAGCTTTTAAAAAAGAAGCACCTTTAACAGCGTCTTCAGTGAAGGTAACTAAGAGTTATTATGTGGGCTTATTCGTAAAAGGCTTTCTATTGAATTTTATCAATATTGGTGTGTTGGTTTTTTGGTTGGGTGTTATTCTTATTGTGGGTCCTAATTTAAATAATGACCCCCAACGAATGACCTTGTTTTTCTCTACAATGATAAGCGCTTATTTCGTGACAGACCTTGTTAAAATAATATTAGCCAAGCAATTAAAAAGTAAGTTAACCCCAAAAAGAGTTCATTACGTAAAAAAAATAATAGGGGCTATTTTAATTCTTTCTGGCCTTATTTTATGTGTGAAAGGTTTTTTACCAAAATCTTCTTTAAGTATTGAAAAAAGCATGGAAATACTCGAAACAAAAAACCCATCCTAAGATGGGTTTTAATTTCTGAGGCATCGAGCAGATTCGAACTGCTGTACAAGCTTTTGCAGAGCTCTGCCTAGCCACTCGGCCACGATGCCTTATTCAGGATGCAAATGTAGTGCTTTTTATTATTTTATTAAACCTATACTAGACTCTTTTTTCTTTAAGCACCACAGAAACTGACGCCACATCTCCACCAATTGGTGGGTTTATTTTAGCCACTGACACCTGGACTTTGTTTACCAAGTTAGACTGTTTAAATATACTTTGGATGATTCTTTGGGCTACGTGCTCTAAAAGTTTTGAGGGGGTGGCCATTTCTTCTTTTACAATAGCGTTGAGTAGTACATAATCTACCGTGTCTCCTAATTGATCCGAGGCTGTAGATTTTTTTAAGTCTGCCCACACTTTTAGTGCTACTATATAATCACTTCCTATTAAGGTTTCCTCCGCCAAGCAACCGTGGTAGGCAAATACTTTTATGTTTTTTAAATAGATCATTCCCATAATTTCAAAGATAGCAGTATACCTATAAAAACAAATGAATTATAGCGGCTAATTTCCTATTTTTGTCACAGAATTATTACAGATGAACGAAGCAGAAAAATCCCTCAATTTTATTGAGCATATTATAGAAGACGACCTTGCGAATGGTTTTACAAAAGACCAACTTCGTTTTAGATTTCCCCCTGAACCAAATGGTTACTTACATATGGGTCATGCCAGTTCCATTTGCTTAAATTTCGGTCTTGGCAATCGTTACAATGCTCCTGTCAACCTGCGTTTTGACGACACCAACCCCGCAAAAGAAGAACAAGAATACGTAGACGCTATTAAAAAAGATGTCTCTTGGTTGGGTTTTCAATGGGATAAGGAATGTTATGCTTCTGATTATTTTCAACAACTTTACGACTGGGCTATTGCGCTCATTAAAGAAGGAAAAGCCTACGTAGATAGCCAAACGGCAGAAGCTATAGCTACTCAAAAAGGAACCCCAATAAGCGTGGGTTCTAACAGCCCTTTTAGAGATAGGTCTATCACAGAAAACATTCGTTTATTCGAAGAAATGAAAGCGGGTAAACACGAATCAGGAACCCATGTATTAAGGGCTAAGATAGATATGTCTGCCGCCAATATGTTAATGAGGGATCCCATTATATATCGCATTCTTCACAAGACGCACCACAGAACACAAAATGATTGGTGTATTTATCCAATGTATGACTGGACCCATGGAGAAAGTGATTATTTAGAGCAGGTGTCTCATTCTTTTTGTACCCTTGAATTTGCCATGCACAGGGAATTATACGATTGGTTTTTAGACCAATTAATAGACCCTTCATTGGTAAGGCCTAAGCAGAGAGAATTTGCCAGAAGAAATTTTAGCCATACCGTTGTGAGTAAAAGAAAACTCATGCAACTGGTGGAACAAGGCGTAGTAAGCGGTTGGGATGACCCAAGAATGCCCACTATTTCCGGCCTTAGAAGAAGGGGTTATACCCCAGAATCTATTGTTGCTTTTGCCAATACGATAGGAATTGCTAAAAGAGAAAACGTGGTAGATGTATCGCTTTTAGACTTTAC
>JAQWTF010000088.1:0-1570 GCA_029242825.1 Flavobacteriaceae bacterium
CGACTTATATCACAAATCAAAGGCTTTTTGTACCTCTGACACTTTATCTAATTGTTCCCATGTAAACAAGGTCACTTCTTTCTCTACCTTACCGTTGTAAGGAGACTCAAAAACTTTGGTTATTTTTCTAGGGGTTTTCCCCATATGACCGTAAGCAGCAGTTTCTAAATAAATAGGGTTGCGCAATTGCAAACGCTCCTCAATAGCATGCGGACGCATATCAAAAATTTCGCTTACTTTTTTAGCTATTTCACCATCCGTTAGGCCTGTGGCCGATGTCCCATAAGTATCTACATAAATACTCGTAGGCTCCACCACACCAATAGCATAACTGAGTTGCACCAAAATTTCTGAAGCCACTCCAGCAGCCACTAAATTCTTAGCTGCATGTCTGGCGGCATAGGCCGCAGAACGGTCTACCTTAGAAGGATCTTTTCCACTAAAAGCACCTCCTCCATGGGCGCCTTTACCCCCGTAGGTATCTACAATAATTTTTCTCCCTGTAAGACCCGTATCTCCGTGAGGACCTCCAATCACAAACTTACCTGTAGGGTTTATGTAATAGGTGATTTGATCATTAAACAAGGCCTGTACATGGGCAGGAAACTGCGCTACTACTCTTGGTAAAAGCTTTTCAATAATATCTTTTTTGATCGTGTCTAACATAGCCTGATCGTCTTCTAAAAAGGGATCGTGCTGGGTAGAAACTACAATGGTGTCTATTCGCTGTGGTTGATTGTCGTCTGAATATTCAATGGTCACCTGGGCTTTAGCATCTGGTCTGAGATAAGAAATCTGGGTTCCCTCTCTTCTCATTGAGGCCAATTCCTCTAATATTTTATGAGAAATATCTAAGGCCAAAGGCATGAAGTTCTCTGTCTCTTTAGAGGCATAACCAAACATCATTCCTTGGTCTCCTGCGCCTTGCTCTTCTTTAGCACCCCTATCTACTCCTTGATTAATATCCTGAGACTGCTCGTGTATTAAAGAAATAACCCCACAAGAGTCTCCACTGAACTGATACGCCCCTTTGGTATAGCCAATTTTGTTAATCACATCTCTGGCTATCTGCTGAACATCTAAATAAGTATTGCTCTTTACCTCTCCCGCCAATACTACTTGACCAGTGGTTACTAGTGTTTCACAAGCCACTTTACTTTGTGGGTCAAAAGCTAAAAAATTGTCTAAAAGGGCATCTGAAATCTGATCTGCAATTTTATCTGGGTGTCCCTCACTCACAGATTCTGAAGTAAATAAATAAGCCATAGCATCAATTTTAAAGTTGACGAGTGCGAATTTGACTTGTTAGCGGGGGTTTGTCACTACATTGAATACGTAGTGAACTGCTTTAGCACTTTTTTTTTACATCAGCCTTGGCTTCGTAAAGAGGTTGCAATCAGTCAAATCCTTCCTCTTAATTAATATGAGACAAATGTATAACAGCTTTATTTTATAATCAAAAAAATAGGCGCTTTTTTTCTATAAATCGTATTTGAGCTTGAAAACCACATACCTAGGTTGCACCATATAAGCAGAAGAACTGATGAATAAATCATTGAATCCATCTTGA
>JAQWTF010000097.1:0-8012 GCA_029242825.1 Flavobacteriaceae bacterium
GAAGAAATTACCCAAGAGGTGTTTTCGCAGATTTTTAAAAAATCTGCCGTTAAAAGGACAAAATATGAGGGCTTTAAACGCAATATTGACTTTTTGCAGAACCAAAAATTTTAAATTCGTTGGGTTGATTTTTTTCTTAAAACAAGATTTTATCTCATTGAATTAACATTTTCTTAATATATTTGGAATTCAACCAAACAATAAACAAAAGAGCTTACTGGCTTTGTGTTTTTAAAAACAATCAAATTTTATGAATGGATTAGCTACGCTAGATATTGCAGTAATACTGATATATCTTTTAGGAATAGTAATATATGGTATCTCTAAATCTAAACGCAGTAGTTCCGAGGACTACTTTCTTGGGGGTAGAACCATGACGTGGCCTATTGTAGGTATTGCATTATTTTCTGCCAATATTTCTAGTTCTACTTTGGTAGGTTTGGCTTCTGATGCCTTTCAGACCAATATAAATGTGTACAATTATGAATGGTATGCAGTAGTAGTACTTATTTTCTTTGCCATATTCTTTTTGCCTTTTTATCTCAGGTCTGGTGTGTACACCATGCCGGAGTTTTTAGAACGCAGGTACGATAAAAAGTCCAGGTATTATTTTTCTTTCATTACGATTCTTGGAAATGTAATGGTAGACACTGCTGCTGGTTTGTATGTGGGTAGTATAGTGCTGAAGTTGTTATTTCCAGAGGTGAGTTCCACGATTATTATCATTATACTGGCTGTTGCAGCCGCAGCTTATACCATTCCAGGTGGTTTAAACTCTGTAATTCAAACGGAGGTTATTCAGGCAGTTCTATTAATTATAGGATCTTGTTTATTGACTTTCTTTGCTTTTGAAGAACTGGGAGGTGGCTGGGATGCCATGATGTCTCAACTAGACAACATGCTTGCTGCCGGTGAAGTCAATTTTGGCAACCGTTTGGCAGAAGGTAAGTTTATACCTGCCAATAGTGGTGAGGTATTTAGTTTAGTGCGTCCTAATAATGACGATTTTATGCCGTGGTGGGGATTGCTCACAGGAGTGCCTTTATTGGGATTTTATTTTTGGGCCAACAATCAGTTTATGGTGCAAAGGGTATTGGGAGCAAAAAACCTCAATCACGGAAGATGGGGGGCTTTATTTGCAGGTCTTTTAAAGTTACCCGTAATTTTTATCATGATTGTGCCTGGAGTATTGGCGTTGTTACTTTTTAATGATTTAGATATTTCTTCATTAAACTATCCAGTAGGCGACGGTATTTGTGCCAACTTATCCGATTGTCCTAACTTGACTTATCCAGTGCTCTTGTTTAAATTATTGCCCACAGGTATTTTAGGATTGGTTGTAGCTGGTTTGTTGGCAGCTATGATGTCTAGTGTTTCTGCTACTTTTAACTCAGCTTCTACTTTAATTACCATGGATTTTGTGAAACAGTTTAAACCAGAACTCACTTCCAAGCAATTGGTTAGAGTGGGTCAGATAGCGACCTTAGTACTTGTAGTATTAGCTTCTGCATGGGTTCCTTTTATTGAGAAAGTAAGTGATTCTTTATGGGGCTATTTGCAGTTGGTGATTGCCTTTACATCACCTCCTGTGGTTGCGGCATTTGTATTGGGCTTATTTTGGAAACGAGCCAATGCCCATGGTGCTTTTGCCAGTCTTATGGCAGGAGGTGCATTTGCCATTTTTATGATTGTTTCTGCTTCGATAGACTTGGTGCCTTCGTTGAATGAATTTCATTTCTTGGCAAAAGCCAATTTACTATTCGTTATTGCAGTTTTAGTGCATGTTGTAGTGAGCTTAGCCACAGGATTACCTGAGGCACAAAAAGTGGCAGATTACACGTATAAAAAATCCATATACACTGCTGAAACTATTGAACTTAAGGCATTGCCTTGGTTTAAGAACTACAGAGTGCTTTCTATTATTTTACTGATTGCAACCACAATTTTAGTTGGTTTTTTCTGGTAAATTTAGATTTTATTACAAACTAAAAAAGGGTGCAATTTGTCATAAGTTGCATCCTTTTTCACTTATCAATCACAAATAATACCCTTACCTTTGTGGGTATAAATAAGCATTATTATGAGCAAACAAAAAATTAGGAGAGAAGCGTTGGTATATCATGCCAAACCTCAGCCTGGAAAGATTAAGATTGTTCCTACTAAACCTTACGCTACGCAAAGAGATTTGGCTTTGGCCTATTCTCCTGGAGTTGCATCGCCCTGCCTTGAAATAGAGAAAAATCCTGAGAATGTTTATAAGTACACTACCAAGGGTAATTTGGTGGCTGTAATAACCAACGGAACAGCGGTACTTGGTTTGGGAGATATAGGACCTATGGCTTCTAAGCCAGTGATGGAAGGGAAGTGCTTACTTTTCAAGATTTTTGCAGACATAGATAGTATAGATATAGAGCTGGATACTAAGGATATAGAGACTTTTATTCAGACCGTTAAAACCATTGCGCCTACTTTTGGAGGAATTAATCTAGAAGACATTAAGGCTCCAGAGGCTTTTGAAATTGAGAGAAGGCTAAAAGAGGAGCTAGATATTCCTGTCATGCATGACGATCAGCATGGAACAGCCATTATTTCTGCAGCAGCTCTTTTAAATGCCTTAGATTTAGCGGAGAAGTCTATTGAAAAGGTGCGTATTGTGATTAGTGGAGCAGGTGCAGCAGCAGTTTCTTGTACTAAGCTATACAAGGCTTTTGGTGCAAAAGCAGAAAATATTGTTATGTTAGACAGTAAAGGGGTGATTAGAAAAGACAGGCCTAATTTGTCTTCAGAAAAAGAGGAGTTTGCTACAGCAAGAAAAATAGACACCTTGGATGAGGCAATGGTAGACGCAGACGTTTTTGTGGGACTGTCCATTGCAGACATTGTAACTCCATCTATGCTTACTTCTATGGCAGACAACCCCATTGTTTTTGCCATGGCCAATCCAGATCCTGAGATTGCGTATGACTTGGCCATGGACACCAGAAAAGATATTATTATGGCTACTGGTCGTTCAGACCATCCAAACCAAGTAAACAATGTTTTGGGTTTCCCTTTTATATTTAGAGGCGCCTTGGATGTTCGAGCGACAAAAATTAATGAGGCTATGAAAATGGCCGCAGTGAAAGCTTTAGCAGATTTGGCTAAAGAACCTGTTCCAGAGCAAGTGAATATTGCTTACGGAGAAACCAGATTGGCTTTTAGTAGAGAATATATTATTCCAAAACCATTTGACCCAAGACTTATTTCAGAGATTCCCCCAGCCATTGCTAAGGCAGCCATGGAGAGTGGTGTGGCTAAAGAGCCTATAGAAGATTGGGATAAGTATAAAGAGGCGCTCATGCAACGCTCAGGGAATGACAACAAAATTGTGCGTTTGCTTCATACTAGAGCTAAGATGAATGCTAAGAAAATTGTCTTTGCAGAAGCAGATCATTTAGACGTGCTAAAAGCAGCTCAAATTGTCTATGATGAAGGAATAGCCATTCCAATTCTTTTGGGAAATAAAACCATTATAGAGGAATTAAAAGCGGAGATTGAATTTGAAGCTGATCTTGAGATTATTGATCCTACAGATAATGCTACCCGTGCGCAGCGAAATGCCTATGCAACTTCTTATTGGGAACAAAGAAGAAGGACAGGGGTAACGCAATACCAGGCTGAAATAAAAATGCGTGAGCGTAATTATTTTAGTGCTATGATGGTACTAATGGGAGATGCAGACGGAATGATTTCCGGTTATTCAAGGGCTTATCCTACGGTAGTAAAACCAATTCTAGAGGTCATTGGTAGGGCCAACAACGTGAAGCGCGTTGCTACGACCAATATTATGATTACTGAACGAGGACCCATGTTCTTGTCAGATACCTCAATTAATATAGATCCTTCTGCAGAAACCATTGCAGAGACCGCTCAAATGACTGCTAATGTAGCCAAGACTTTTGGATTTGAATCTGTCACAGCTTTACTTTCTTATGCTAACTTTGGTTCTTCTTCACATCCAAATGCAAACAAAGTAAAACAGGCAGTGCGTATTTTACATACGGAGAGTCCAGACTTAATAGCAGATGGGGAGGTTCAAATGGATTTTGCCCTGAACAAAGTATTACACCAAGAGAAATTCCCATTTTCTAAATTGGCAGGGAAAAAAGTAAATACCTTGATTTTCCCAAACTTAGAATCTGCGAATATTACTTACAAGCTCATGAAAGAACTCAATGGCGCAGACTCCATTGGACCCATTATGATGGGGCTGAGGAAATCTGTCCATATTTTACAATTGGGCGCTAGTGTAGACGAAATCGTGAATATGGCTGCAGTAGCTGTAATAGATGCCCAAGAAAGGGAAAAAAGGAAGCGTGCTAAAATGGCTAAATCGTAAAAAATGATCACACACCTCAGGGGAAAATTAGTTGAAAAGAATCCTACAGAAATTGTGGTGGAATGTGGTGGTCTGGGCTATCTGGTTCATATCTCACTGCATACTTATTCATTATTGCCTTCTGAGGAAGCAGTGTCTATTTACACCCATTTACAAGTTAAAGAAGACAGCCACAGCCTTTACGGTTTTATGGAGGTTTCAGAACGGGCTATTTTTAGATTGCTTATCTCAGTGTCGGGAATTGGTGCTAATACAGCTAGAACTATGCTTTCTTCATTGTCGCCAGAGGAATTGAGAGATGCCATTGCATCAAGTAATGTAGGGGCCATTCAATCTGTTAAAGGGATTGGATTAAAAACGGCACAGCGTGTTATAATTGAACTCAAAGATAAGATCCTTAAAATTTACGATTTAGAAGAACTTTCTTCGCCTTTAGACAATACAAATAAAGAAGAAGCGTTATCTGCATTAGAAGTGCTTGGCTTTGCTAGAAAACAATCTGAAAAGATGGTAGAGAAAATTTTAAAAGCAAGCCCAAGCCTATCTGTAGAAGACATTATAAAGCAGACGCTAAAAGGTTTGTAACACTTTTGAAGACCTATTTTTTAAAAAAGAATTTGAAACAAATAAAGCCCATTTTTTTTGGGCTCTTTTATTTGCTTTTTTTTCAGTCAAATGGCTTGTTTGCTCAAAAAAAATCATTGCCATTTACTCCCATAGATACCCTTGCTGTTCAGGACAGCACCCTTTTTAAGTCTAAAGGAAACTTACAATTGCCTTTGCCTGCTTCATTGAAAAGCAAATACGAATACAACGAGCAGCTTCAGGTATATGAGCTTGTTGGCGGATTAGCGGGTTACCAATTTAACCTCCCATTGGTGCTTTCGCCAAAAGCCTATTGGGCCATGGTAGAAAAAGAAAATATCCAAGCCTATTTTAAGGAGAAGATAGCCGCAATGAGCGGAGATCAAAATGCGGCAGATTTGTCTGTTAGAAACCTATTGCCCTCTTTTAGCCTGCAGAATGACCTGTTAAAAACCATTTTTGGGGGAGACGAGATTAGCTTTGACGCCCAAGGATCTGTTGGAGTAGATATGGGGATTTTATGGCAGAAAAATGATAATCCCGCACTGTCTCCCCGAAACAGAAGCAATTTGTCCTTTGATTTTGAACAGCAGATTAGTTTAAGCCTCATGGGAAAAATAGGGGAGCGGCTTTCTGTGAATGCGAGTTATGACACTCAGGCAACTTTTGATTTTCAAAATCTGATCAAAATTGCCTATGTGCCTCCCACTGTGAAGGACGTAGTGGGTGTAGCGCCAAATGAGCTTTTAGACAATGCTAAAAACACCTTAGGACAAACTAAGGTTGGAGGCTTGGCGCAATCTATCCAAAACCAGGGGTTATTAGAAGACCCCTCTGCAGTGAATGCACTCAATGCAGCCAAAGACCAATTTTTTAACCCAAATGCAGATAATATTTTAAGAAATATTGAGGTGGGTAATGTGAATATGCCCCTCAACAGTAGTTTAATTACTGGAGCACAAAGTCTTTTTGGGGTAAAGACACAGTTGCAATTTGGTCGGACTCAAATTACCGCAGTGCTTTCAGAGCAGCGTTCTCAAAACAGTTCTGTAATGGCTAGGGGCGGTGGGACGCTGACAGATTTCTCCTTAACCGCGTTAGATTATGAAGAGGACAAGCATTTTTTCTTATCTCATTTTTTTAGGGATCAATACGATCAGGCACTAGCAGAATATCCCTTTGTCAATAGTCAGGTGCAAATTACCAGAATAGAAGTTTGGGTAACCAACCGTTCACAACAAACACAAAACATTAGAAATGTGGTAGCCCTTCAAGATTTGGGAGAGGCTGCTATAGAAAAAACAAGGATGGGACGTTTGGGTGTTCCAGCTTCAGGTTTTATTAATACCACAGAATCGAGCTTGTTGCCCTCAAATGAGAAAAACGCCTTAAACCCTGAAAAAATGAGTAGGGGTGGGTTTTTGAATGACAATATTCGTGAAATAGCTACAGTAGAGGCAGGTTTCGATATTCCAGGCTACAAAGCCAATCAAGGCTTTGATTACGCAATTTTAGAAAATGCTAGAAAATTAGACGAGCAAAGGGATTTTACTTTTCACCCTAGTTTAGGGTATATATCACTGAACCAACAACTGTCTTCTGATGAGGTTTTAGGGGTGGCTTATCAGTATACTTATCTAGGAAAAGTATACCAGGTAGGTGAGTTTGCCAACGGAGGTGTTTCTGCGAGCAATAATGCCACAACCAATGAGCCCATCATAAACAACACCCTTGTAGTTAAATTGCTGAAAAGTAATATTACGCAAGTAAAGGATCCTATTTGGGATTTGATGATGAAAAATATTTATCCGGTAGGGGCATATTCTTTAAGTCAAGAAGATTTTAGGTTCAATATTATCTATGCAGATCCGAGTCCAAGAAATTATATTACCCCAGTAGAAAATGCGCCAAATTGGCCCCAAAGTCCAAAGCCATTAAACGAGCGAATTTTGCTGGAGGTTTTTAATTTAGACCGATTAAATGCCTACCAAGATATACAAGAGGGTGGTGACGGTTTCTTTGATTTCCTGCCTGGGAAAACAGTCAACACTGAAAATGGCCACATTATTTTCACCACAGTAGAGCCTTTTGGAAATCATCTTTTTAAGGTTTTAGGAGGGGGAGATTACGATGCTTTGGGAGAAGAAGATTTCACCGCACATCAAAAAAAATATGTCTTTAGATCTTTGTATAAAGGAACTAAAGCTGCAGCATTACAGGAGCCAGAAAAGAACAAGTTTATTTTAAAAGGGCAATTTAAATCTGAAGGTTTTAATGGAATTCCCATAGGCGCTTTAAATGTACCTAGGGGTTCTGTTCGGGTAACAGCAGGAGGTAGATTACTTCAGGAAGGATTAGATTATACCGTAAATTACACCGCAGGTTCGGTTCAGTTATTGGACCCAAGTTTGCAGGCCTCTAATGTGCCTATTGAAATTTCGGTAGAAGACAACGCAGTTTTTGGCCAACAGAATAGGCGTTTTACTGGAGTAAATGTCATACACCAGTTTTCAGATAATTTTACCTTAGGGGGAACATTACTCAATCTCAATGAACGACCACTCACACAGAAATCTAATTATGGGACAGAAGCCGTAAATAACACTATTTTTGGTTTCAACACCAATTTAACTACTTCACTACCATTTCTGACCCGTTGGGCCAATTACCTTCCCCATGTTAAAACAGACGTCCCTTCTATGCTTTCGCTAAGAGGAGAAGTGGCCTTTTTAGCTCCTGGAGCTCCAAGAAATGCAGATTTCAGGGGAGAGACCACCACCTATTTAGATGATTTTGAAGGAGCACAATCACTCATAGATATTAGAAGTGCTTTGGGCTGGTCATTGGCTAGTACTCCCTTAGAATTTGCGCCAGACGGGGCTAATTTATATGGCGCCTCTCCAGAAGATTCTCAAAATCTCAGAAATGGTTATGGCAGGAGTAAATTGGCATGGTATACCATTGATCCCATTTTTTACACCTTTCAGCGTCCTTCAGGGGTCAATAATAATGACATTTCTACCCAAGCCAGTAGGCGTATTTTTATTGA
>JAQWTF010000105.1:0-2274 GCA_029242825.1 Flavobacteriaceae bacterium
ACACTTAGTTTCTACAACAGAAGCTTAATATACCACATTCATTATGAATTTAAATAGTTTAAAGCCTGCCGAAGGTGCTATTCACAGAGAAGGAAAAGTAGTAGGTAGAGGTCAAGGATCTGGAAAAGGTGGTACTGCCACTCGTGGTCACAAAGGTGCCAAGTCTAGATCTGGGTATTCTAAAAAAGTTGGTTTCGAAGGAGGTCAAATGCCTTTACAGAGACGTGTTCCTAAATTTGGTTTTAAGAACATTAACAGGAAAGAATACGCTGGGATTAACCTAGATAAACTACAGCTTTTAGTAGATAATGGTGTTATTAAAGATACTGTTAGCCTAGAAGTATTAATTACTAACAGAGTAGTTGGTAAAAATGATTTAGTTAAGATTTTAGGTGGAGGAGAGTTAAAAGCAAAACTTTCTGTAACTGCTCATAAATTTACTGCTACTGCTAAAGCGGCTATTGAAGCTGCTGGTGGTGAAGCAATAAGTTTATAATATACGGATTATGAAGAAATTTATAGAAACTTTATCTAATATCTGGAAAATAGAAGAACTTAAAGGGCGTATTCTCGTTACCTTAAGTCTTTTATTGGTGTACCGTTTTGGTGCTCAAATTGTTTTGCCAGGTATAGATACTACGCAATTGGCTCAATTAACATCCAATACGGATAGCGGTATTTTAGGGATCTTAAATGCTTTTACAGGAGGTGCATTTGCAAATGCGTCTGTTTTTGCTTTGGGAATTATGCCTTATATCTCTGCATCTATTGTGGTGCAGTTAATGGGTATTGCGATTCCTTATCTACAGAAGCTTCAGAAAGAAGGCGAAAGCGGTAGAAAAACGATCAATCAAATTACCAGATGGTTAACCATAGGTATTTGCGTGGTTCAAGCTCCTGCTTACTTGTATTCTTTAGGTGCTCTTGGTGTGCCAGATTCTGCTTTTGTACTTGGTAAAGGTTTAGATTTTATCATTCCATCAGTAATTATATTAGTTACAGGAACTGTATTTGCTATGTGGTTGGGGGAGAAAATTACCGATAAAGGTATTGGTAATGGTATTTCTCTATTAATCATGGTAGGTATTATAGCCAACATGCCTCAGTCATTTGTTCAGGAATTTATTTCAAGAACATCTACGACAAGTGGAGGTGTGATGTTTGTTTTAATAGAAATTATTCTTTGGTTCCTTGTAATCTTAGGAAGTGTTCTATTGGTTATGGCTACGAGACAAATACCGGTACAATACGCAAGAAGAACTGCATCTGGTGGTTTTGATAAGAATGCTGTTGGAACAAGACAGTATATTCCATTGAAATTAAATGCTTCTGGAGTAATGCCCATCATTTTTGCTCAAGCAATTATGTTTGCCCCTGGTTTGTTAGGGAAGACTTTTAACAATACCTCATTGGGTCAATGGATGGAAGTTCAGTTTCAAGATATTTTTGGTTTAGCCTATAATATATTATTTGCTTTACTGATTATTATCTTTACTTATTTCTACACAGCTATTACAGTGCCAACAAATAAAATGGCAGATGATCTTAAAAGAAGCGGTGGTTTTATTCCTGGAGTACTTCCTGGAAAAGAAACTGGAGATTTTTTAGATAAGATTATGTCATTAATTACGTTACCTGGATCTATTTTCTTAGCTTTGCTCGCAATTTTGCCGGCCTTGGCTGTGAAATTAGGAGATATTCAGCCGGGATGGGCTTTATTTTATGGTGGTACTTCACTTCTTATTATGGTTGGAGTTGCTATAGATACAGTACAACAGGTGAATGCATATCTTTTAAATAGACACTATGACGGATTAATGAAGTCTGGTAAAAATAGAAAAGAAGTATAATATGGCTAAACAAGCTGCAATTGAACAAGACGGAACTATTATAGAAGCATTGTCAAATGCTATGTTCCGTGTAGAATTGGAGAACGGACACGTTGTTACGGCACATATATCTGGTAAAATGCGTATGCACTACATTAAGTTGTTACCAGGAGACAGGGTGAAATTAGAAATGAGCCCATACGATTTAACAAAAGCGAGAATTACATATAGATATTAAGTATATAGGATGAAAGTAAGAGCATCAATTAAAAAAAGGAGTGCCGACTGCAAGATTGTACGCAGAAAAGGCAGGTTGTACGTAATTAATAAAAAGAATCCTAGATTTAAACAAAGACAAGGGTAATTATGGCAAGAATTGCAGGGGTAGATATACCCAAACAGAAAAGAGGGGTTATTGCCCTTACCTACATATTTGGTGTTGGTA
>JAQWTF010000108.1:0-11007 GCA_029242825.1 Flavobacteriaceae bacterium
CATTGCTAATGACGCTATTGAACGCGTGATACTCAATGGAGAAGCCAGAGCCTATGGCTTGGAATTTTTACTCAAGAAAAACAGTGGTGCTTTCACAGGCTGGCTGGCCTACACCTGGTCCAGATCTGAGCAGCGAACTCCCGGAAGAAATGCCATGGAGACAGGAATTAATCAAGGAAATTGGTATGTAACACCCTTTGACAAGACCCATGATTTATCTATTAACACTAGCTATGAGCTCAGTGCTAAATGGCAATTTAACGCCAATTTTTTATTCCAAACGGGGCAACCCACCAATTATCCAGTGGGCCAATATGAACTCAGGGGTCTTAATGTGCCTATTTTTGGCTTGCGGAATCAAGAACGACTTCCTGCTTACCACAGATTAGATATTTCTGCAACTTTAATACCCCAGAAGAATAAAGGCAGGAAGTTTCAGTCCGAATGGTCTTTTGGGATCTATAATTTGTATAATAGGAGAAATGCAGCGTCCATTAATTTCCGTCAAAATGCCGACACTGGAAACAATGAGGCCTTGAGGACTTCTATTTTTGGGATCGTACCTTCTGCCACCTATAACTTTAAATTCTAGCCAAATGAAATTCAGCAGCCACATACTTCTATTTGCGCTTATTATGAGTCTTTTCTCTTGCGAGGATGTCATTGAGGTATCCGTTCAAAACAGCACGCCTAGATTGGTCATAGACGCCCAGTTCAACGTGTTTACCAAGGAAGAATCTCCTCGATTAGAAGGTGGTGTTAGGCTGTCTTTTTCTGCCAATTATTTTGATCAGGAGGTACCCATGGTAAAAGATGCCACCGTGGTGATTACTCACTTAGATTCTGGACGCGAATATCCCTTATTTTACAGTGATTCTGAGGGCTTGTTTCTTCCTGAAACCATCGATTTTTTAACCGATCTTCATTCAGACTATGAAATAAAAGTGGTGCACTCAGGGCAGACCTATATAGGCACTACTCAATTTATTCCAGTACCACCCATTTTAAAAGCAGAACAGGGTAATAAAACACTTTTCAGTGGAGACGAAACAGAAATTATATTGGCTTTTCAAGATTTTCCTGAACGAGAAGATTATTACTTATACGACTTTGGACAAAATATATACAGGCCCATTGAAGATCGATTTTTTCAAGGAGAAGCATTTGTTTTTTCTCATTTCTACACCTCAGATGAGGTAGCTGTAGGAGATTTAATTACCATTAAAGCACATGGTGTATCTGTAGCGTACTACAATTATTTTAATCTTATCCTAAGTCTAACAGATGGGAATGGAGGGCCTTTTCAAAGCCTTCCAGCTAGTTCAAGAGGTAATATGGTCAATATCACTGAACCAGACAATTACCCTTTGGGTTTCTTCTTCATTTCTGAGTCTGATCAGCGACAGTTGCTTATTGAAGATTTGAATTAGCGCCCCTTTTTACTAGCGGTTGAATGCTATTTTTTTAAATGGGCACCCCTGGGTGCATTGGATTCGTGAAGGACTTCTTCGCTGTGAAGAAATTGGGCAGCAGCAGCAGAATCAGTTACTTTTACCGCACTTCTTTTGAGCATTTCTGTTTCATAAGCTTTCAAAACTGTCTCACGAATGCCGTTTTTTTGCCATTCTGAATGTGCATGATAGCCTTTGGTAATACTTCTAGCCAACGACAAGGCGTCTAATAAAGCTTGGTTGGCCCCTTGTCCTTTAAAGGGACTCATAGGATGGGCCGCGTCTCCTATTAAGCTTATTTTTTCGTGTTTTTCTAAAATTTTGGGATCTAATACTGCTCGGTCGTATACGGGATAGCCAGATATTTTTTCAAGTTCAGTAGCTGCAATTATTTCAGGAATAGGGCTATGCCATTGGGTGCGTTCACGAGCTATTTCCTTTAACTTTTTGGATCCAAGGGCTCGTAGTTTTTTTGCAGTGTCTTCTTTAATAGGAAAGCTCAATTGCCACATGACAGCGTTTTTGTCATAAGGCATGACGTAGATACGCTCTGCTCCATTAGCTGTCTGAAAAACAGTTTTACCATCTAATAAGTCTGGTGCTACCCCCTGAATTAGATCTGAGGAACAAATTCCTAGAATGACCATACAGTCTAAATAATTCAAAGGCGATATTTGTGCTCCAATACTCCAATTTCTAACAGCACTTCTAATTCCGTCTGCACCCACCACGAGGTCTGTATAGTATTTTTTTAATTCCCCTTGAACCTTAAAATGAAGGACCATTTTCTCCTCATCCTCTTTTATGTCCATAAGTTCATGGTCCCAAAGTGGCTTATTTTCTTCATGAAGCTGCTCTAACAGAGATTTTCGCAACGATTGCCTGGATATGTGAATATTGTTGTGCCTCAATGGTTTTTTTGAGCGCTCTTCCTGCCACTTTCTCATGCCCCACTCTCCAATGACTTCTCCATTGGTATTATGGACCAAATGCCTGGTAGAAACCACACTTTCTTCTAAAGAAAGAATACCAAAAGCCTTTAGTGCTTTGCTAGCTTGTTGGAGCGTGAGTCCATAGCCCTGAGAACGCGCACTGAAATGAGCATCTTTCTCAAATAGTGTAAATGGAATGCCTCTGTGAAGGCAGGCCACGCCTAATGCTACCCCTCCAATGCCCGCACCAACAATAGCTATATGAGGGTACTTTTCTGTATCTGTTACAGGAGCGGTTTGTGTTTTTATTAAACCAGATCCGTTACATGCTTGGCATTTTTCAAAAACAGGACTTGGTTTTTCAGGGGTAGGACCTGTTTTATTGTTTTTCTGATATTCTTCTAGGGCTTTTTTATAAGCGAGGCGGATTTTTTTACGAAGCCTTTTATTTAGCTGCCCCAATCCTTTGCATTTTTCACAAATACACCAGTAATCTGTGTTATTGGGCTCTTTTTTCACTTATGATGTATTTAATTCAGCTTAATAAGCAAATATAATAAGTATCACCGGAATGAAAAGGATCCATTTACTTCAATAGTCCAGAATAAACGACTAGCTTCGCGGCTTCTTAAAAAGGCTATATGAAACGCATTAATCAATACAAGAAATTATTTGGAGTCACAGGAGATTTAGAGCTTAAAGCGCTTAAAACTGCCTACAGAAATTTGGTTAAAGAATGGCATCCTGATAAGTTTCAAGAAGGAGACCCTAAAAGAGAAGAAGCTGAATTACAGAGTAGGCTTATTATAGACGGCTATCATTTTTTAGTGAGTATAGCACCCGAGACTATTGCAGGAAACTTAGACGCTTATACAGAAACCATTACAAATTCAGGTATTGCAGATTATTACCACAAAGGAATGCTCTTAGAAATTACTTTTTTAGACGGAACCACTTATGAGTATTTTGGAGTGAGTAAAGCCTTATATCATAAAATGATTCAATCAGATAAGCTAAATAGATTCGCCAAACGAAATATTTATCCCAATCGCCTTTACAGAAAATCTAAACGCACTTTGAATGAGTCTTAATTAGCCCCAAATTAGTTTTTATTTGGTTTAACGGTAACAATCTACGTATTTGTGAAGCCTAAAGAAACAGTAGTACTATCTTTACTCAAAACAATTTTATGTCCATTAAGTTTTCTGATTTAGGAATTTCTCCACTAGTACAAAAAGGCCTTCAGGACTTACAAATTTCTGAACCCACTTTTATTCAAAAGAAAGCCATTCCAGTGGTGCTTCATCAAAATGAAGACCTAGTGGCTTTGGCTAAAACTGGAACAGGAAAAACAGCTGCCTTTGGTTTGCCTTTGTTGGACCAAATAGATATTAAAAAAAATCATGTTCAAGTAGTTATATTAGCGCCAACCAGAGAGTTGGGACAACAGATTCACACTAACTTGGAGGGCTATGCTGCGCATCTTTCATCAGTTTCTATTGCTTCTCTCTGTGGAGGAATCCCTATTAAGCCACAGATAGAGCGCTTAAAATTGCCTACTCAAATAGTGGTAGCCACTCCTGGTAGATTGATAGATTTAATAGGGCGTGGGGCCATATCTTTAAACAAGATTTCTTATTTGGTTTTAGATGAGGCAGATGAGATGGTTCGTAATTTTGAGCAAGATTTAGAGCACCTAATTAAAGAGGTTCCAAAGAAAAGAAGGACGTTGTTATTTACAGCGACCCTTACGGGAGCTGTAAAGCAATTAGTACAAAACTATATGTCTAAACATGTAGTGCAAATAGAAGACCATACGGAGGGATCCGTAAATCTTGGTATTGAGCACCATTATACAGTGGTGACCCCAATAGAAAAACTAGATGTATTAATGCATTTTTTGAGCAGTAGGGTAGGGCAACGCGGTTTAATCTTTTGTAAAACTAAAGCGGCTGTGAATAAGCTAGGTAAGAATTTAGCGATTCATAAATTTTCTTCCGGTCTTATTCATGGAAGCCTAACCCAAGGGATTCGAGATAGAATTATGGGGCAGTTTAGAGAGGGGCACATAGATATTTTGGTAGCCACTGATTTGGCTGCTAGGGGAATAGATGTAAAAGAAATTTCCTATGTAGTCCATTATCATTTGCCTGACACTTATGATACTTATGTTCACAGAAGTGGTAGAACAGCTCGGGCTGGAGCAAAAGGATTTTCATGGGCTATAATTCAAGAAGAAGAGCTTGCAGATATTCCACATTTTGAACAGGAATTAGACCTTACTTTTACAGCACTCAAAAAAGGAGATGCTAAGAGTATAGAGGAAAATAAAGGATTGCTTTGGGCTAAAAAAATATTTAAAACCAAACCGAATCACGAAATATCTCCTTCCTTTAGAGCACAAATTGGAACTGTTTTTCATCACCTGACCAAAGAAGAGCTCATAGATAAATTATTGGCAGACTACGTGATGAATTCAAAGGCTCTACTCACAGACAAAGCAGCTGTAAAAAAGAGAAAAAAGCGCTAGTAGAAGCTTGCTTACGAATGAGGGTCTTAGAACCACCAAGCGACTATTCTGCTCATTTTATTTCCTATTTCCATAGGAATTAATAAGTGGTTTGCCCCAGCTTTTTTGAGTGATTTTTCAATGACAGTGATGCTTTCTGATTTTGAAATGAGCGAAGAGAACACCTTCACTTGTTTTTTAAATACCAGGCTTTCTTTGATTAACCGCTTAATAAAAAGGGCTTCCCCGCCATTGCACCAAAGTTCATTAGCTTGCCCTTCAAAGTTTAGAAGTTCTGAAGGACTATTCAATCCACTGCCTAAATTCCGATGTTTTTTAATAGACCCTTTAAGTGCTTCTTCCTTAGAACTGTGAAAAGGAGGGTTACAGACTGAAAAATCAAAGGAATCATTGGGTTGAATCATGTGCTTGAAAAGAAACTGTTTGTTCTCTTGAAGGCGAATTTCAATTCGATCATTTAAAGCCTTAGATCGCTGAATATTTTTGTGGGCAATTTCTACCGCTTTTGCATCGCTCTCTGCACCAACCATAGACCAACCAAAATGTTGGGCACCTAGTATGCAATAAATAGCATTGGCTCCTGAGCCCATATCTAATCCCTTTAAAGGCTTTTTTGTGCTTACATTAAATCTTTTTAAAAGAAAATCTCTTAAGAAAAGTAGGTAGTCTAAACGCCCAGGAACCGGAGGAATGAGGTATCCTTTGGGTAACACATAATCCTCTAATGAGTAATCTGACAGTAACATGGCTTTATTTAATGCATAAACGGCGTTTGAATCACTGAAATGGATCGTTTCCTGACCAGAAGGATTTAAAACCACATGATTTTTAAGCGGCTCATAAGCCTCTATATACTTGGTGAAATTGTAGGGATGCTGGTATGGATTGTCTAGATGCACAGCCGTAAAGATAGGAGAATTAATGATTTTAGAGGGCACAAAAAAAACCTCCAACCAATAAAGGTTGAAGGTTCTAATGTACTCGAGGCGGGACTTGAACCCGCACGGACTAATGTCCATTGGATTTTAAGTCCAACGTGTCTACCAATTCCACCACTCGAGCCTAATTGCTCGCGCAATATGGACGGTTATGGAGCGAAAAAAGGGATTCGAACCCTCGACCTCCACCTTGGCAAGGTGATGCTCTACCCCTGAGCTACTTTCGCGTTTTATATATTTAAAGATCGTGCATTACTGCTAATGCGAGGGCAAATTTAAGACTTTTATCTAAAACCCAAAGTAAAAATGAATAAAATTAAATAAAATAAAGGGCTCTTTTTTTAAGTCAGTCATAAAGGCTCTGAACCTTAGTGAGATGCGTTTTTGCCGCTGATCAGTTTTTTAATCTCTTCTAATTTTAAGAGTGCCGCAACAGGGGTTAAACTATTAATGTCTAGGTCTAAGATTTCCTCTTTGATTTGCTCTAAAATAGGGTCGTCTAGTTTAAAAATGCTGAGTTGCATGTCTGCGGGGATCTCTTGAAGTTTTCCCGTGAGTTGCTCACTGCTATGGCTCTTTTCTAGCTTTTTTAGAATACTATTGGCTTTTTCAAGCACTTCCTTAGGCATTCCAGCCATTTTAGCCACATGAATTCCAAAACTATGCGCACTACCACCAGGACTTAATGTCCTAATAAAAAGTACCGTGTCTTTTAATTCCTTCACGGCAACATTAAAGTTTTTAATTCGATCAAAACTAGCACTCATCTCATTGAGTTCGTGGTAATGTGTGGCAAAAAGGGTTTTGGCTTTGGAGCTATGTTGGTGCAAATATTCCGTGATGGCCCAAGCAATAGAGATTCCGTCATAGGTACTTGTTCCTCTACCAATTTCATCTAAAAGCACCAGGCTCCGATCAGATAAGTTATTCAGGATACTAGCGGTTTCGTTCATTTCTACCATAAAGGTAGAAGCACCTTGACTAATATTGTCAGAGGCACCCACTCGGGTAAAAATTTTATCTATGAGACCTATTTTGGCTTCAGATGCTGGCACAAAAGAGCCCATTTGCGCCATAAGTACAACCAAAGCGGTTTGTCTTAATAAGGCAGACTTACCACTCATATTAGGCCCAGTGATCATAATGATTTGTTTGCTTTCTCTGTCTAGGAAAAGATCGTTAGCCACATATTTTTCATCCACCGCTAATTGCTGTTCTATAACAGGGTGTCTGGCGCCTTTAAGGTCTAGCGTGAACCCTTGGTCTAAATGTGGAAGGCAATAATTTTGTTCTCGAGCCAAAATACTGAAACCACAGAGGCAATCTAAAGTAGCTACCTGATGCGCATTTTTTTGAACGGCTAAAATATAGGCTTGTGCTGTAGCGACCAATTGGTCAAAAAGTTGCTGTTCAATACTTAAAATTTCTTCTTGAGCACCTAGTATTTTTGTTTCGTATGTTTTGAGTTCTTCTGTAATATAGCGCTCTGCATTGACTAAGGTCTGTTTTCTAATCCAATCTTCAGGTACCTTGTCCTTATGGGTATTTCTTACTTCTATATAATAGCCAAACACATTATTAGATGCGATTTTTAAGCTGCTAATCCCAGTACGTTCCGTTTCTCTAGCGAGCATGGCGTCTAAATGTTTTTTCCCTGCTGTGGATAGGTCTCGTAATTCATCTAAAGCCTCGTGAAATCCTGGGGCAATAGTGGTGCCTTTTCCAATCACGACTGGTGCTTCTTCTGCAAGACAAGCCATAATGGATTGGGTAAACTGTTGCAAGGGGTCTATTCCTTCTGCCAAATGTGCTAAAGCTTTTTGACCTGACGAGGCTGCTAGAGATTTAATGGGGCCAAGGGCCAACAGCGTATTTTTTAACTGCACCATTTCTCTAGGGCTTATCTTGGTGGTGGCCACCTTAGAGATAAGCCTTTCTAAGTCACCAATACTTTTTAAGGATTGCTCAAATCGCTGTTCTAATGTTGTATTTTCTTGCAAATGAGACACAATTTGGTGCCTGGATTCAATAGATTTTTGGTCTTTTAAAGGAAGGGCAAGCCATCTTTTTAGTAGTCGCCCACCCATAGGGGTTGTGGTTTTGTCTATGACTTGAAGGAGACTAATGCCGTCTGGTGCGTTGGATTGAAAAAGTTCTAAATTTTTAATCGTAAAACGATCCATCCATACGTAAGCGTCTTCTGCAATTCTGTTGAGACGGCTTATGTGACTCAATTTGTCATGTCTTGTTTCTGACAAATAATGTAATACAACTCCAGCAGCTACAATCCCTAAGGGTAAATTTTCTACGCCAAAACCAGCCAGTGTTTTTGTATTGAATTGTTTGTTGAGGCTTTCTTTGGCGTAATGCTCCTGAAAGACCCAATCCTCTACAAAAAAGTAATGCCAATGTCCGCCAAAGGAGGCTTGTATGCTTTTTCGTTCTGGTTTGGAGACCAATACCTCAGAAGGAGAAAAATTTTGTAATAGTTTGTCAATATACTCTTCAGTGCCTTGTGCACATAAAAACTCCCCAGTACTAATATCTAAAAAAGCCACCCCAAATTCCTTATTGGTTTTATGAAGCGCTGCAAGGAAATTATTAGACTTGGCAGAGAGAATGTCGTCATTGAATGCCACTCCAGGTGTAATGAGTTCAGTGACGCCTCTTTTGACAATTTTTTTGGTTTGTTTAGGATCTTCTAATTGGTCACAAATAGCCACGCGTTCACCCGCTTTAACCAATTTGGGTAAATAGGTATTGAGGGAGTGGTGGGGGAAACCAGCCAATTCCGTTTTATCTCCCCCATTGTTTCTATGGGTGAGTACAATTCCTAAAATTCGAGCAGCTTTAATAGCGTCTTCTCCAAAAGTCTCATAAAAATCACCCACTCTAAATAAGAGTAATGCATCTGGATACTTGGTTTTAATACCGTTGTATTGCTGCATTAATGGACTGACTTTTTTACTAGATTCTGTTGGTTTCAAAAGCGATTAAATTAGTGTATTTTTGACCCTTTAAATATACAAGCAATGTACTATTTTCCCTTGCTTTAGAAAACATTTGTTAATATCTAAAGGGGTTTATAGGATAAAAAAACTCAAAATGCAGAAAACCCCTAATGAAGCTCTAGAAAGATTAGATGTCGCTGGATTTAAAGCTGCGCATAAAACGCCTTTGATAATAGTGCTAGATAATATTAGAAGCCTCAATAACATTGGGTCTGTCTTTAGAACAGCAGACGCATTTTTAGTCTCTAAAATTTACCTCTGCGGCATAACAGCTCAGCCCCCTCACAAAGACATTAATAAGACGGCTTTGGGGGCAACGGATACGGTTGCCTGGGAATACAGGGAAAGCACTTTGGAATTGGTCAAAGAATTGCAGTCACAGTCCATAGCAGTGTGGTCTGTGGAGCAAGCTCAAGGGGCTACTTTTTTAGATCAAATGACTTTGGCACCACAAAAAACCTATGCACTTATTTTTGGTAATGAGGTGAAAGGGGTACAGCAAACAGTGGTTAATGCGAGTGATGGTGTGGTGGAAATTCCTCAATTTGGCACCAAGCACTCCTTGAATATCTCCGTAAGTGCTGGCGTGGTGGTATGGGACTTTTGGAAAAAGTTATCGGCTTTTTAAAAAGCCAAATAAGGCTATTTTTTTAACAATCCATTGGTAATCTTCCGGATTGGACACAAAATCCCGATCTGAAACATCTATGATGAGTTGTTGGTTTTGATGGTGTGTTTTAATAAAATCCAAATACCCTTGATTAATTTTTTCTAAGTATTCAGCGTCAATTGTTTTTTCGTAATCACGGCCTCTTTTAGCAATATTATCTAGCAAACGTTCCGTATTTTGATACAAGTAAATATAAGCATCTGGCACCTTGGCGTCTTTATACATAAAGCCAAATAATTTTCTGTACAAGGCGTATTCTTCCTTTCCAAGGGTAATTTGTGCAAAAATGAGTGACTTATAAATGTCGTAATCACTCACCATAAAGTTTTTGAAAAGGTCTAGTTGAGAGGTGCTCTCAGTGTACTGCTGGTATCTCTCTGCAAGAAAGGACATTTCTAAAGGAAAGGCATACCTGACCTGATCTTCGTAAAATTTAGGTAAAAACGGATTATCTGCAAAGCCCTCAAGAATTAATTTGGCATTAAAATCTTCAGATATCATCGAAGAAAGGGTGGTTTTACCAGCCCCAATATTTCCTTCTATCGCAATAAAGGTGAGTCCGCTGTCTAATAGGTTAAGCGTTTTATGAAGCGTTATTTCAGTGCGCTCTAAACCAGTTAAATCTTCTGAAGCCTCTAGAATTGACTGTACTGATGTATTTAAAACAGGGTGTATGGCATTGGCGGCAATTTGCGCCAAAGGCACAAGTACAAAAGCCCGTTTTTCCATCTGAGGGTGGGGCAATTGCAAACGTTCCTCTGAAAGGGTTTCTGTGCCGTATAACAGCAGATCAATATCTATGGTTCTTGCGGCATAACCTTCTTGTTCAAAACGCTTTCTTCCCAAGCTATTTTCTATCTCTAAAATAGTGTCTAACACTTTTATGGGCGTTACAGAAACTTCAATAGACAAACAACAATTTAGAAAGTCCTCAGAATCAAAACCCCAAGCGGCAGTTTTATACACTGGAGAAATGGCTGTAATACTTCCCAGCCTATCCTCTAAAAGATATACGGCTTTCTGAAGCATTAATGCTTTATTTCCAAGGTTACTGCCCAATGATAAATGGGCGATATGGGTATTTTTTTTCATGAGAAAACAAAGTAACAAAAGAATTTAAGAATCGGTATCTTTGTTTTTATAAAAGATTGTGCTATGACTTTTTTAAGAAATTTCTTTGCCTCGTGTTTGGGGACTTTAGTGGCCTTTGGAGTGGCTTTTTTCATGTTCTTCTCTATCATAACTGCCCTGTCAGATATGGAGCCTCAGACCGTGATTGGAAACAAAGTGGTGTTGGAATTAGATTTCCAAGGATCTGTAAAGGATAGGATCGCAGACCAAAGCCAAGATCCTTTTGGTGCATTTGGCAACCCACAAATGGGACTTGATCAGATTTTATTGACCATTCAAGTGGCTAAAGAAGATTATAGGGTTCAGGGGATAAGCATTAGAAATGCGTATTTCATAGCAGGTTG
>JAQWTF010000147.1:0-10067 GCA_029242825.1 Flavobacteriaceae bacterium
AAAAGCCACTGTACAAGGAGCGGAAATTGGTTGGTCAAGAGAAGCGAGCACAGTATTACAACAAGCCATTCAGGAATCAAAAAAAATGAATGACGACTATGTGACCCTGGAACATATATTTTTAGCCATTTTCAATACAAAGAATCAAATGGCTCAAGTCTTAAAAGACCAGGGCGGTAGTTCAAAAAATTTAACCGCAGCCATTCAAGAACTGAGAAAAGGAAATAAAGTAGCTTCCAATGACGCAGAAGCCACTTATAATGCGCTTGAAAAATATGCTAAAAATTTAAATGCACTCGCAGAAAGCGGGAAATTAGACCCTGTAATTGGAAGAGACGAAGAGATTAGAAGGGTCTTACAAATTTTATCCAGAAGAACAAAAAACAACCCCATGCTCGTAGGGGAACCTGGTGTAGGTAAAACAGCTATTGCAGAAGGTTTAGCACATAGGATTGTACAAGGCGATGTTCCAGAGAATTTAAAAGGAAAAACCTTATATGCCTTAGATATGGGTTCCCTAATTGCTGGAGCCAAATACAAAGGAGAATTTGAAGAGCGACTTAAATCTGTGATAAAGGAGGTTACAGACGCCAGCGGAGAAGTATTGCTATTCATAGATGAAATTCATACCCTCGTTGGTGCAGGAGGCGGAGATGGTGCTATGGATGCAGCCAATATATTAAAGCCCGCATTGGCCAGAGGAGAGCTCAGGGCTATAGGCGCAACTACTTTAGATGAATTTCAAAAATACTTTGAAAAAGACAAAGCCCTTGAAAGAAGGTTTCAAAAAGTACTGGTAGACGAGCCTAACACAGAGAGTGCTATCTCTATTTTGAGAGGTATAAAAGACAAATATGAAGCCCACCATAAAGTGCAAATTAAAGATGAAGCAATCATCAGTGCGGTTCAATTGTCTCAACGTTATATTACCAATAGATTTTTACCAGATAAGGCCATTGATTTAATGGATGAGGCAGCTTCTAAACTAAGAATGGAAATTAATTCTAAACCGGAAGAATTGGATCAATTAGACCGAAAAGTACTTCAATTAGAGATTGAATTAGCCGCCATTAGAAGAGAAAAAAGCAAAGAGGCGGTGAAAACTTTAGAAATGGATTTGGCCAATCTAAAGGAGTCAAGGAATGAGATATTTACTAAATGGGAAGCAGAGAAAAACGAGATTGAAGCGATCCAAAAAATCAAACAATCACTGGAAGATTTAAAACTAGAAGGGGAACGTGCAGAGCGAAATGGAGATTTTGCCAAAGTAGCTGAAATTAGGTATGGTCAAACCAAAACTTTAGAAGATCAACTAGTCGTACTTCAAGAAAAATTGAGTAATCAAAACAATGAAGACAACTTGATTAAAGAAGAAGTTACTAGCGAAGATATTGCAGAGGTAGTGTCTAAATGGACTGGAATACCTGTAACTAAAATGCTACAGACAGAAGTAGAGAAATTGCTGAATTTAGAAGCTGAACTACACAAAAACGTCGTAGGGCAGCATGAAGCTATTGTTGCTGTATCTGACGCTATTCGAAGAAGTAAAGCAGGTCTCCAAGACACTGACAAACCCTTAGGATCATTTTTATTTCTAGGAACTACAGGGGTAGGAAAAACTGAATTAGCCAAAACATTGGCCCAGTTCTTATTCAATGATCCCAATGCAATGACCCGAATAGACATGAGTGAGTATCAAGAAAAACATGCCGTTAGTAGGTTGGTAGGAGCCCCTCCAGGATATGTAGGATACGAAGAAGGCGGGCAGTTAACAGAGGCTATTAGAAGAAAACCTTACTCAGTGGTGTTATTGGATGAAATTGAAAAAGCCCATCCAGATACTTTTAATATACTTCTTCAACTATTAGATGAAGGCAGGTTAACAGACAATAAAGGAAGGGTGGCCGATTTTAAAAATGCGATCATTATAATGACTAGTAATATTGGAAGCAGTTTTATTCAAGATGCTTTTGATCATGAAACAGACATAGAAAAGGCTACTGAACGTGCCAAAGAAGGTGTTTTAAATGCCTTAAAAAAACAAGTTAAGCCTGAATTTCTAAATAGAATAGACGACATAGTCATGTTTAGTCCCCTTACACAAGACCACATTAAAGATATAGTGGGAATTCAAATGAAACAATTACAAAAACAGTTAAGCAAAAAGCAAATTACAATTGATATTAGTCCCGAGGGTATAACAACACTTGCTTTAAAGGGCTATGATCCTCAATACGGCGCTAGACCACTTAAAAGAGTGATTCAAAAAGAAGTGCTAAACAAACTATCTAAAGCGATGTTAGCCGGTGAAATACAAACTGACAGTGTGGTATTAATTGATAGTTTTGAGGGTGAAATTGTATTTAGGTCTCCAGAAAAAGTTCCTATAAATTAAATTTGATTGATGCTATTATTAGAAAAAAAGGCCATCTTGATGGCCTTTTTTTTATATTTATAAAAAAATAATAATGCCTACAAAAGCAGACAGAACCAAGCAGTTTATCATAGAAAAGGTGGCTCCATTATTTAATAAACACGGCTATGCAGCAACAAGTCTTTTCCACATCACTGAGGCTACTGGACTGACCAAGGGAGCTATTTATGGAAATTTCATCAATAAAGAATCCTTAGCACTTGCTGCCTATCAATACAACAGTCATAATTTAATCCTTCAATTAGAAAAAGTCATTCAATCAAAGACGCATCCATTAGAAAAATTAAGTTCTTTTACCAATTTTTATAAAAATTACCGACAATTCACAACGCCTATTGGCGGATGCCCAATTCTTAATATCGGTGTAGACGCACTAGAAAACAACAATGCTTTATCCGATGCTGTGAAAGAGACCATTAAATCACTAGAAAAAATGGTCACTAAGGTACTCACCAATGGTATTGACAGTGAAATTATTCATGTGAGGGTATTACCCGCTCAATTTTCAAAACAACTAATCACCATGCTTCAGGGTGCAGTAAGTATGTCTAGTATCACTGGAGATTATAAATACCTTACAAATACCGTAATGTATTTAGATCAATTAATCATAAGAGAAATTAAACTTGTCAAAAACTTTTAAAATGAAAAAATACATTAGCCTATTTTCCTTGTTGCTCATTTCTCTATGTAATTTTACAAGCCTAAGCGCTCAGGAAAAAAGCGAACAAGCCATCAATGTCTATTTTATTAGGCATGCAGAAAAAGATCGATCCAATCCCAATGAAAGAAACCCTCACCTAACAGAACAAGGGATGCAAAGGGCTGAGAAATGGGCCCGTTTTTTTAAAGATGTTCCTATAGATGCAATTTACAGTACAAACTACCACAGGACACAAGAAACAGCTGTCCCAATTGCAAAGCAAAAAGGACTGGAAGTAATTTCCTATGATCCTAGAAAATTAGACCCAACTCCTTTTGTAGATAAGCACAAAGGACATACCATCTTGATTGTGGGACATAGCAATACAACACCTGCATTTGTCAATGCTTTTTTGGGAGAGAAAAAACATGGAGATCTATCAGATTCAGACAATGGCAGTGTATTTTTAGTGCGTTATAGCGATACAGAGAAAATCGCAGTACAATACCATGTAGATTAAGCTACTTAAATGTATTTTTGCCCCTATGCAACCTAAGATTAATATTAGAAATAAAAGAGCCAGATTTGAATACGAACTCCTAGATCAATACAATGCTGGTATTGTTCTTGGTGGTACTGAAATTAAATCTATTCGACTGGGGAAAGCCAATATTACCGAGAGTTTTTGTGAATTTAACGATCGTGGTGAGTTGTTTATTGTCAATATGCAAGTGGAGGAATACAGTCATGGAACACATTACAACCATAAGCCGAAGGCATTGAGAAAACTCCTACTTCAAAAAAGAGAATTAATCAAATTACATAAAGAAGTTAAAAACTCTGGCCTAACTATTGTTCCCCTTCAGCTTTACCTTACAGATAAAGGTTTGGCTAAACTAAATATTGCCCTAGCTAAAGGGAAAAAACTTTACGACAAAAGAGAGGCGATCAAAGAAAGAGATACAAAGAAAGACCTGGCTAGAATTAAGAAAAATTTCAATGCTTAATTTCTTATCAAAGCTTAATTCCTTATCAAAAATTTATTTAGTTCATCTCAGACTTTCTATTTTCTGTTTTTTTTGTGCCTTTAATTTAAAAGGCTATGGCCAAAAAATAGCCAAAACATTAGCCCCACAATACCAATGGAAATATAGTTATAGTGCCGCTCTACCTTCCACCCCATTTGATAGTTTAGGCCCCAGAACACCATTTCAAAACTGGGCTTTAGGATATGCTTGGGAAAAACCATTTCCAGATAGAAGTAATAAAAAGTTTTATCTGAGTCCTATATTCCCACAGATAAACTTTAATCGCGTTCAAGGATTTGAAGCCAGTTTAATCGCAAATTTTAAAATAAACCCTCATGCTTTTTTAAAAGCAACATTGAATTATGGGTTTTATGATCGAGTATTCAGACCAACTTTAGCCCTGAGAAAGGACTTTAACCCCCAACACACTTTAACTTTACAAGCTGGGAATGAATTGCGGCAATTCAATCAATCTCCTGCTATTGTTCCTAGGGCGAACAGTATTAATAATTTATTCTTCCTAAATAATTACGCCAAATTATACGACTCTCGTTTTTTTGTGCTCTCCCATTTTTACTCCGGAAAAAAACAATTTAATTTTAAGCTAAAAAACAATCTTAGTTTAGTGGAGAATTCAGCCGCTTACAATAGTCCAAACACTTATTTATTTCACCCTAATAGACCGCTAGAAAAGGAGATGAATCAAATATCTCCATCTGGCATTTCTTATGGAGGGTTTAATTCCATTAGTCAAATTGAACATGAGCTTGTGGTTCAATTCGGAAGAGAAAAAACCTCTAACACCTATTTTAGTCACCTTAGCATAGCTATAAAAAGTAGCGTCCCTTTGAATAATCCTGAGTTACTTCACATCAATGAAAGTAGCGCTAATAATATTCGAAAAATATATAAACCCTATACTCATTGGTCGTTACAGCACAAACAATTAATTGTATTTAGTGACTTAGGGCAATTCAAGAGTTTTGTGCAATTAGGTGGTTTTATTAAAAACTCAGCACTACCTTTTACAGATCTAAAACATTTTAATGGTAATGAAACATCTGTAATGAGGGGAGCATACTTAGAGGTGTTTGGCCTATTACCATATTATGAGTTCAGCACAAATGGAAACTACCTTCAAGGGCATTTAGAGCATAATTTCAAGGGGGAGGTATGGCAAAAAATACCCCTTTTAAAAACACTGGATTTTCATACTATAGTGTCCTTCAAGACACTTTATACTCAAGGGAGAAACCCTTACCAAGAATTAGCTATTGGTCTTGGAAATATTGGAGTTGGAAAGACTAAAATACTGCGGGTAGACTTTTTCAAATCATTACACAAACAAGAGGTAAATACTGCTATTAGGATTGGATTAGTTTACTAATTCTTATTTTCTAATAAAGGAACAAACTTAAAGGATCCATAGGTCTGACGCTCAAATTTTAGCTCACTTACTCTTGTGTAACGAGTCATTTCTTGCTCTTTGTCTCCAACGGGTATGACTAAATTTCCTCCAATTTTTAGCTGTTCTAAAAGGGGTTTTGGAACAAAGGGTGCGCCTGCTGTCACAACAATACCATCAAAAGGCGCCTCGGTTTCTAGCCCAATATAGCCATCTCCAAAAAGATGCTGCTTTGGTCTATAGCCCGCTTTTTTAAAAAACAATTGGGCCTTTTTAAACAACTCAAGCTGTCTCTCAATGGTGTAGACCTGAACGCCCAACGCGAGTAAGATGGCTGTTTGGTAACCGCTCCCTGTTCCTATTTCTAAAATTTTATCGCCTTTTTTGAGTTGTAATAACGCTGTTTGAAAAGCCACAGTATATGGATGTGAAATAGTCTGGTCTGCCCCTATTGGAAATGCTTTATTCAAATAGGCATGAGATTCAAAACTTGAATCTAAGAACAAATGCCTTGGTACTTGCCTAATCGCATCTAGTACCTTGGCATCTACAATTCCTTTTTCTTGAAGTGTTTTGGCTAAAATATTTCTTAAACCCTGATGTTTAGGTGAGTTGAGCAAGTCTTTGTAATTTAGTGTCGAAGATAAGAAATCTATAAAAATGATTAATTACAAAATCTACAAAAAGAATGGGTTCATATCCTTATTTTTGTAGATAAAACTAAAACAATATGCTCAAAATTGGCGTTCTTGGTGCAGGACATCTCGGTAAAATACACTTAAAATTAGCACAAGAATCTTCTAAATATCTTTTGGTGGGTTTTTATGATCCAGATGTTAAAGCAAGTAAACTGCTCAGTGAACAAATGGGATACCATTATTTCCAATCCATTGAATCCCTGATAGATGCAGTAGACGTGATAGATATAGTAACACCTACCCTGTCCCATTTTAATGTGGCGCAAAAAGCGATTACCAAAGGAAAACATGTGTTTATAGAAAAACCTATTACAACAACCATAGAAGAAGCCAATACGTTAATAGCTTTGGCTGAAAAACACGGTGTAAAAGGACAGGTAGGCCATGTAGAGCGTTTTAATCCTGCGTTCAAAGCTGCAAAAGAGCAGATTGTAAATCCAATGTTTATTGAAACACACCGCTTGGCTGAGTTTAACCCAAGGGGTACAGATGTACCCGTTGTGTTAGATTTAATGATACATGACATAGATATTATACTCAGTGTGGTTCCATCTGAAGTAAAGGAAATTCACGCTAGTGGTATTGCAGTTATTAGTCAATCTCCAGATATAGCCAATGCAAGAATTCTTTTTGAAAATGGATGTGTAGCGAATCTCACTGCAAGTAGAATATCTATGAAGAATATGAGAAAATCTAGATTTTTTCAAAAGGACGCCTACATATCTGTTGATTTTCTCGAAAAAACCTCCGAAATAGTTAGAATGAAAGATGCTCCAAAAGATATTGGGCCTTTTGATATGGTGCTTCAAAATGCTGAGGGAGATCAGAAACAAATCTATTTTGAAAAACCTGCTATAAAACCCAATAATGCTATTTTAGAGGAATTAGATTCATTTGCTCTGGCAATATCTAATAATGGTACTCCAGTGGTGTCATTACAACAAGGAGGAAAAGCTCTTGAAATTGCACAAAGAATTATAAATTGCTTTTAATGAATCAGATAAAACACATCGCAGTAATTGGTGCTGGTACTATGGGGAATGGAATTGCCCATGTTTTTGCACAATACGGCTTTAAAGTTTCACTTATTGACAGGGAAACATCTATCCTAAATAAAGCGCTAGAAGTCATTGAGAAAAACCTCACTAGACAAGCTGAAAAAAAACAAATTAAAAGTGCTGAAATACCTCAGATATTATCCAGCATCAGCTTGCATAGCAAGCTAGAAGAAGGGATTGTAAATGCAAATATAGTTATTGAAGCAATTATTGAGGACTTGGAGGTTAAAAAGCAATTATTCAGAAGTTTATCTGAAATAACAGCTGCAGATACTATTCTTGCTTCCAATACCTCCTCTATCAGTATTACCCAATTAGCCCAGGTCACTTCTAAGCCTGAAAAAGTGATTGGAATGCATTTTATGAACCCTGTTCCTTTAATGACTTTAGTAGAGGTAATTTCTGGTCAAAATAGCAGTAAACAGACCATTGATACTGTTGAATCACTGACTCAAAAAATTGGCAAAACTGCCGTTCACGCAAAGGATTATCCTGGGTTTATTGCCAATAGAATTTTAATGCCTATGATCAATGAGGCCATTGAGACCCTCTTTCAAGGGATAGGCAGTATTGAAGGTATTGACGCAATTATGAAAGGGGGTATGAGACACCCTATGGGACCGTTACAACTAGCAGATTTTATTGGTTTAGATGTGTGTTTGTCTATTCTGAATGTATTGTACGATGGTTTTAAAAACCCCAAATACGCCCCCTCCCCTCTACTAATTAATATGGTGAACTCTGGATTATTAGGCGTGAAATCTAAGGCCGGATTCTATCTTTATGAAGATCCAAAAAATCCTATTGTAAATCCTAGTGTTAAAATATAAGTATGTCTATTTCAGAAAACCTAAAGTTTTTTAAAAATGAGCTCCCAGAAACGGTTAGCCTAGTCGCGGTATCTAAAACAAAACCATTAGAAGACTTAGAAGAGGCATACAGCTTTGGACAGCGAATTTTTGGGGAGAACAAGATCCAAGAAATGACAGATAAGTGGCAGCAGCTACCTAAAGAAATTGAATGGCATATGATAGGTCATGTCCAAACAAATAAGGTAAAATATATGGCGCCATACGTCTCTTTAGTCCACGGTGTAGACAGGATTAAAGTATGGAGTGAAATACAAAAACAAGGACTTAAAAACGACAGAGTAATTCACTGCCTACTTCAAGTTCATATTGCTGAAGAAGAGACCAAATTTGGTTTTTCAGCAGAAGAAATAAAAGAAATTATTGCCCGTAAAACACTTTTAGAATTTCCTAATGCCAAAGTTGTTGGATTAATGGGGATGGCCAGTAATTCAAATGATAAAGATAAGGTTAGGGGGGAATTTAAGGGACTTCGAAAATTATTTGACTTAGCCAATGAACTGGGATGTGATTTTAAAGTGCTCTCTATGGGAATGAGTGGAGATTATAGTATTGCCATTGAAGAAGGAAGTAATATGGTCAGGGTAGGTAGTAAAATATTTGGGCATAGAAATTATTAATATGAAGTATGCTATTCTCGACATAGAAACAACTGGTGGAAAATACAATGAGGAGGGAATCACTGAAATTGCCATTTATCAATTTGATGGGAATGAAATCACAGACCAATTTATTAGCCTTGTAAATCCAGAAAAAAGCATTCAGGCCTTTGTTGTAAAACTGACTGGTATTTCTGATAAAATGGTTAAGGGTGCCCCTAAATTTCATGAAATAGCCAAAAGAATCATTGAAATTACGGAAGATTGTATTCTCATTGCACACAATGCACAGTTCGACTATAGAATTCTAAAAACTGAATACAATCGATTGGGTTACGATTATCAAAGAAAAACACTTTGTACGGTAGATTTATCCAAAAAACTCATTCCAAATATGGAATCTTACAGCTTGGGTAAATTAGTAAGGGCTTTAGGAATCCCTGTATCTGATAGGCACAGAGCCAATGGAGACGCTTTAGCTACACTTAAATTGTTTAAACTGCTTTTATCTAAAGAAGAGGACCACCAAAGTATTTCAGAACTTACCCGATCTGAGAACACAGGCATATTGACCAACAAACAAATAGATTTATTGGATCAAATACCTAATGAAACTGGCTTAGTCAGTTTTCTAGACAAGGAAGATCAAGTTATCTATGTTTTGGCCAGTGATCAATTAAAAAAAGACATTACCCAGCTATTCACCAAGCAATCCAGTATAGCTAAGAGTGTAAACAAAAAAATGAGGCAAGTAAAAGTTACCCTAACAGGAAGTCTTTTAATGGCTCAAATGAAATATCAATTGGCATTGACAAAGTTTAGACCCAAATACAATAGAATGCCTACAAAGAAATCTGTGCAAACAGCTGTGGATATGGACTATCCTTTTCAAGATGGTTTAATGATTGACCGAGGCAGAAACGAAGGGGAAAAGAGTGTTTATAGGATAAAAAGTAGCAAATTACACTCGCTGGGATATGTTGAATTGAATTACCAACTTAACAATGAAGCTATTTTAGATCAATTACTCAATACAGTAAAAGAAAACAATCCATTGAAAAAGATACTTCTCAGCAGCCATTTAAAAAAACCACTGAAATTACATTCCTTAGAAGTCAAATAATTAAATTATCTTAATGGAGCAATAAGTCAATCTATTATAGCATCCATATAATATTACCTTCTAAAAAACAAACTGATTTTGAAATCGAATACTTTAAAACAATTTAAAATAAAAGTTCACGAAATCATTTACGAAGCAGACACCCCTATGGGCAAAGCTTTTGATGTGCTCTTAGCTGTTTTAATTCTTTTTAGTGTGCTTATTGTTATG
>JAQWTF010000160.1:0-15232 GCA_029242825.1 Flavobacteriaceae bacterium
ATTTTGGCGCCTTTACTAATTAAGAAATCCTCAAATTTCTTAACTGTTTCCTCTATCTGAGTATCAGACAGAACGGGATTTAAAATGAAAACAGTTTCGTAATGATTCATATGTTATATAATTTAAGTCTGCAAAAGTAAGTCTTTTTTCTGTATATGCAAAAAATTTACAAACTCTAGTGAATTTAAGCACTTACAAATCTAATTAACCTGATTACTCATCGACTTAACGATTTTTTTCACCTTAATCTAAGCCTTTTAAAACACAAAACAACAGATTAAATTAGTTTCACAACATTATAGCTCAAGTTCACATCATTTATTATAAACAGGCTAAAAGTTTAAATACATTTATGACAACCCAATGAAAATCCCATTTCATATGTCAAAGCTAAAATGTGTTGTTGTAGAAGATTCAGAAATTCAAAGAATCACTTTAGAGAGAATTATTAAATCACATCCAGATCTTGTCCTAGTGACAAGTTTCAGAAATGCGATAGAGGCAAAAAACGGTATTAATAACAGGTCTATTGATCTGGTGTTTTTAGATATAGAAATGCCTTTAGTTTCAGGGTTTGAATTATTAGAAACCTTAAACTACAAACCTCAAGTAATTGTTACAGCTGGAAAAACAGAACACGCTCTCAAAGCATTTGAATATGACGTTATTGACTTTTTACAAAAACCTATTTTACTAACTAGGTTTGATCTAGCGATAAAAAGAGCCATGCTAAAATACGAGCAAGAGCACCAGAATGACGCGTCTGAAAATCAAATTTTTATCCGATCTAAGATGAATAAAAAGAGAATTAGTTTTGGAGAAATAAAATGGATAGAAGCAAAAGGGGATTACGTAAAAATAGTTACTCTTGACAGTCATGTTTTAGTGCTTTCTTCTCTAAGAGCATTCCATGATTTACTCCCAAAAGACACCTTTATAAGAATTCACAAATCTTTTGTCATAAACATTGAAAAAATAGATCGATTCAATGCTAGAGAAGTGGCTATTAGTGGTCAGGTTATTCCGGTGAGTAGGGCAAAGAAAAATTGTTTGTCAGAAGCAATGAAGTTTATGTAAAACGCCTTATGCATTGACAATTTTTTAAAAAAAATGGCACCATAAGCGTTGTTGTGTGTTTAGCAATAAATAAGACTCAATGAACAGATTTAATAGGGGTCCACATTGAAGACAATTCTCACCCCTTTAAAAGGACCTACTGCATTAAAGGATTTTTCTAACCTAAGTAAAGTACTCTTCACTTGCTTGAGGGCGTATTGTGGGGGTACTTTTAAGAGAATGTGTTTTATGTACTGGTTTCTAACCCGAGAGACAACCGGAAATTCAGGACCCAAAATTCCAGTCTTAAATATATTCCTCAAACCTTTTGCAAACCAATCTGAGGCATCGTTTAATTTGTTGTAGTCTTTATGCTTTAGTGTTATTTTAATAATTTTGTTAAAAGGAGGGTATTTATATATCTCTCTCTGATACAATTGCTCCTTACACATCGATTGAAATTCATAAGTAGTTACTTGTTGGAGTATTTGATGTTCCGGATGGTAAGTCTGAATGAGTACTTTTCCCTTTTTTTCCGTTCTACCTGCACGTCCGGCTACCTGGGTGAGTAATTGGAAAGTTTTTTCATGCGCCCTAAAATCAGGAAAATTCAGCAATGAATCTGCAGCCATGACCCCTACCAAACCAACATCTCTGAAATCTAATCCTTTGCTCAACATTTGAGTACCTACTAGAATATCTATTTCATGTTGCTCAAAGCGATCAATAATTTGCTGGTAACCATCTTTAGCCCTAGTAGTATCTAAATCCATACGGCCTACTTTAGCATCAGGAAAAAGAGTCTCCAAAGAGGTGACTACTTGTTCTGTGCCAAAACCTTTTGTAGACACATCTAGACTTCCGCAAGAGGTGCATTGCGATTTTTTGTGTTCTTCATATCCACAATAATGACAACGAAGTACTCCAGCATTTGAATGAAAGGTTAAACTCACATCACAACTTTTACAATGTGGGGTGTGCCCACAGCTAAAGCATTCAACTAAAGGAGCGTACCCCCTCCTGTTTTGAAATAAAATCACTTGCTCCCCAGCAGATAAGGTTTCTTCAATAGCCCACCTAAGGGGCTCTGAAAAATGAAACTTCATTTTTTTCTTCTTGTATTGCTCCTTGAGGTCTATTAAATTTATGCTAGGCATAGAAATGTTGGCATGCCTTTGAGTCAATTCTGCTAAACCATACTTTTGCTGCAATACATTTTGCATTGATTCCAAACTAGGCGTTGCTGAACCCAATACAATGGACGCCTGTGAAATATGAGCCAAAACAATCGCTGAATCTCTAGCATGGTACCTAGGTGCTGGATCAAACTGCTTGAATGAATTCTCATGTTCCTCATCTACAATAACGAGGCCCAACTTTTTAAAAGGTAAAAAAAGTGCAGATCTAGCGCCAACAATTAGTTGTGCTTTGGGATTTTCATGGACCACATTTTGCCAAACTTCTACACGCTCTTGCAAATTGTATTTGGAATGATACACAGAGACCGAAGTGCCAAAATAGTACTGAAGTCTGGTGATAAGCTGAGTTGTCAATGCAATTTCAGGCAGTAAATACAACACCTGCTCCCCCCTTAAAAGCGCCTCTTGAATTAAAGCCGCATACACTTCTGTCTTTCCAGAGGCAGTAACACCATGTAAAAGAGACACTTTACGTTCATTGAAATGAGACTTAATTGTAGCCAATGCTTGTAATTGTGAAGGATTTAAAGTTTTAATCGGTACCGTTTTAAAATCTGAATCAAGTTCAACACGATCTATTCGCTTTTCCGATTTTTCTACTATTCCTTTAGAAATAAGTCCTTTTAACGCAGCAGTACTTAGTCCGTTCTTTTTAAAATCTAAGTCAGTAATTACTTTTGAATGAGATGCCCTTGAGATAAAGAAATTTAAAATCTCTAATTGTTTGGGGGCATTTTTAAGTGATAAAAATAAAGATTCAACACTTTTAGTATCTGAGGGGAAATGTTTTGGAAAAGAGTACTCGTTTCTAAATTTTGGTTTATAACGCGCTGTGAGTTGCTCCTCTACAACAACCAGTCTAAGGGTTAGTAATACCTCAATAATATTAAAAATATTATCCTTTGGAACTAAAGTACTCAAAGTTTGTATGGGAAGTGATACTTCTGAGGACAGTGCATCCAAAACTATATAGGCATTGTCCGAAATGTCTGCCGTAAGTGTATCGCGCTCCTTTTGCAAGGTGTCTGAGCGCCTTAGATGTGTTTCTCCCTCTAAAATCAGTGCAGTTGGAACAGCTGTTTTATATACCTCACCTAAACCGCACATATAATAAGATGCCATCCAAGACCAATGCTTCAATTGCATCTCAGTAACAATTGGGGTCGCATCTAAAATAGAAAGTATCTTTTTTGGCTCATAAGAGCCTTCAAAAGTATTGTGAAGTGAATAGACCAAAGCAGTGTATACTTTAGATTTACCAAAAGGAACGGCAAGCCGCATTCCAGGCACAAGAAATTGATATTCAGACAGCGTTAATTCATAAGTAAATAATTGCCTTAAAGGCAGGGGAAGAATCACAGAAACAAAATACCTCATATTGAATCCTTTCTTCTTTTGACAATACCACTCTTCAATGAAAACAAACTCATATTGAGTTCGAATCCTAAAAGCAAAATATTTGAGTTAATCCATATGTAGAACATCAGTATCAAAAGCCCTCCCAAAGCCCCATACAACTGGTTATAGGTAGAAAAATTATCAATATATATTCCAAAAAAATAAGAGGTAGACAAAAACAATACAGTGGTCATAAAAGCCCCAATGGAAAAAAAATTGGTCTTTGTAGTTTCTGCCGTTCCAAAGAAATATAACACAGCCGTAATTAGATAAAAAACACCAGCAAAAAAAACAGTTTTTAACCAATAAACCAATTGTAATTCTTGATCTACTGAAGTGTAGGGATTGCTTTTTGAAAAGTCAATCATATAGTCTAAAATATAAAATTCAAAATAAACATATCCTATAGCGCCCAATATAAATAACAAGGACAGTAAAAGTCCTACCGCCAGCGCAAATAAATATTGCTTAAAAAAGTTTCTATTGAGTTTTGTGTGATATGAGTTTTCAAACCCACCAAAAATCGCGTTAACTCCATTGGCCATTAAGAAAATAGACACTAAAAACGAGGAAGACAAAAGACCAGACTGCTTTTGCTGCTTAATTTGATTAAAAATCTCAGAAAAATAATCTCCCGTTGCTGTAGGCAAAAAAGATTCCATAAACAAAAACAATTGCTCGTCGAATGCCTGGTCACCAATTTGAATGTACGGAATAATATAAGGCACTAAGGTTAATATAAATATAAGCAACGGAAATAGTGCGGTAAAAAGTGAGAAAGAAATGGCACTTGCCCTTGTAGAAAGTGCTCCTTGAATAATACCCAATAAATACATTTCAATGAGGTCATATGCAGATAAACCTTCAAAACCAGGTAACTGAACTTTTTTAAGTAAGGACAACAGGGTTCTAAGTAGGGGTATTTTTTGAATTTTTATCTCAATCTCCTTTGACATAGTAAACAAATAGTCTTTGGGCTAAATTAATAAAAACAAATACCTTTGTGGGCATATCTGATTAAAATGACTATTAAACTAATTGCTGTAGGTAAGACAGACCAAAAAGAACTTCAACACCTTATAGATGTGTATGTTTCAAGACTCAAGCACTATGTCAGTTTTGACATAAACATCATTCCAGATATAAGAAATAGCAAAAATCTAAGTGAAACTCAGCAAAAAATAAAAGAAGGCGCCCTTATTTTAAAGCAAACAATCCCTTCAGATATCTTTATACTTTTAGATGAAAATGGAAAAAGTTATGACTCAGTAGCATTTTCAAATTACCTTCAAAAACAAATGCTAAGTGGTCAAAAACAATTGGTCTTTGTAATTGGTGGGCCTTATGGGTTCAGTGAAGAAGTATACCAAAGGGCCAATGGAAAAATAAGCCTTTCTAAAATGACATTCTCACATCAGATGATACGTCTATTCATGGTAGAACAATTGTATAGAGGGTTTAGTATTTTAAAAAATGAACCCTACCACCATAGATGAAATAATTTTATACCATTAAAGCTACCCTTCCAATATAACACCCCTCTAGCACAATACGCTTCTAGTTCAATACCCCTCTAGTACAACACCCTAAATTTAATGGTATTAGGTATTTCCTTAAGTGCCTTAATAACTTCTTTATTATAGTCTTTATCCAAATCTGAAATCACATAACCGACCTGAGCATCAGTGGAGAGAAACTGGCCACTAATATTCATATCAAAAGATGCCAACACTTCATTTATTTTAGCCATTATTCCTGGGACGTTTTTATGAATGTGCAAAAACCTGTGGGAATTTTGTTGCTTTGGCAATCTAATATTTGGAAAATTCACAGCGTCTACCGTATTTCCAGAATTCATATATTCCATAATCTTATTGGGCACAAAGTTGGCAATATCTCTTTGTGCTTCTTCTGTACTCCCCCCGATATGAGGAGTCAAAATGACATTTTCCATTCCTTGAAGCGCGGTCACAAATGCCCCATTACTTATGGGCTCCTCAGGATAAACATCTACTGCAGCTCCACCCAAATGGCCAGATTTTAATGCACCCACCAAGGCTTCAATATTTACGACAAACCCTCGTGAAAGATTCACCAGTAAGGCACCTGGCTTCATAGCGTCAAAAGCATCTTTATTAAAGAAATCTTTATTTGCCTTATTGTCATCTATATGTAGGCTTACTACATCTGAAAGTTCTAAAAGTTCATTTAAATGATCACATTTTGTAGCGTTACCTATAGACAACTGGTCATTTACATCGTAAAAGTAAACATGCATTCCCATAGCCTCTGCCAATACAGATAATTGCTTCCCAATATTACCGTAACCAACAATACCTAAATTTTTTCCCCTTACTTCTCTAGCGTTTGCAGCTGTCTTGTTCCATTGTCCATTATGAATTTCTGTACTTCTTGGGAAGATACTCCTCATTAACATAATAATCTCTCCAATAGCTAGTTCCACTACAGATCTCGTATTGCTATATGGAGCGTTAAATACAACCACTCCTTTTTTCTTGCAGGCGTCTAAATCAATTTGAGTGGTTCCAATACAAAAAGCACCCACAGCCATTAATTTATCTGCAGCTTCTAAAACTTTTTGTGTGAGCTGTGTTTTTGATCTAATTCCTAAAACATGAACCCCTTTAATCTTTTCAATTAAGGTGGTTTCATCTAGACTTGTTTTTACCAGCTCAACTGAAAAACCATCCTTTGAGAGTTTTTTAAAAGCTTCTGGGTGAACGTTTTCTAATAATAAGACTTTGATTCTATTCTTAGGGTAAGAGATGTTTCTAGGAAGGTCATTAACAAATAAAAACTCATCTAAATTTGGGGTTACATGATCTGCATTTGCAGTTGCTTTATCTCTGGAAACATTTTCAGTATAGGCAAAAAACTTATCCGCAATCCCTGCTTCTCTCATCACATAATCGCTATATCCATCCCCTATTACCTGAACTTCACCCACTAAATTCATTCGCTTCAGACACTCAATTTTTCCGTTGTGAGAAGACAATACATTTTCTTTATCAAAGCCTGTAATATTACCCATTTCATCATAGGTAAATGTATTGGCATACACTTTGTGGGCGGGTATATTGTATTTGGCCACAATGGGCTCTATAAATTCCTTGAAACCGCATGAGATAACGTAAATATCTTCAGAATATTTCTCAAAAAACTCTTTGTTTCTCACTATAGACGCAGACACTTTATGTTGTAATTCTTGAACCAAAGTATCTAAATCTGTTTTATTAGCATGTAACAGCGAAAGTCTTCTCTCTAAAGATTCCGTAAAGGAAATATCTCCATCTATTCCGAGGTTTGTGATGGCTTGAATTTCTGAAACTACTGCGTCTTTCTCAGGCTTATTAGCCAAAGTAATTTCTGCCAAAACATCTAATGCTTCTACACTTGTCAAAGTACTGTCAAAGTCAAAAACGTATTTCTTACCCACGATAAGGAATTTTTAAATTAAGGGATAAAAATAGCTAATATTTAGACGTTACAAGCGCTTTACCTATTGATTTTTAAAGGAGTTATGCACATAATAAACAATATTCACAAAAATGTAATTTAACAAGCAAAAACACACAATTCCAAAATAAAACCTTGGCTTTGTTGAGAATTTACCACAGAGACGATCGCCATAAATTTGAAGTATATTTGGAGAAAATATTTTGATGAAACTCATTTTCGCGACACACAACCAAAACAAACTCTCTGAAATAAAATCTCAACTCCCCAATAATATTGAAATACTTTCGCTACGGGATCTGTCATTTAATCAAGAAATTTCTGAACCATACCACACATTAGAGGAAAATGCCGCAATAAAAGCAAATACTATTTTTAATAGCTTCAAAGAAGCCTGTTTTAGCGACGACACCGGATTATTCGTTCCAGCATTAAATGGCCTGCCTGGGGTGCAGTCTGCAAGATATTCAGGCCCCACAGCTACTTCAGAAAGCAATATGGATAAATTACTTAAAGCCCTTGAAAATAGCACCGATAGAAAAGCTTATTTCCAAACAACCATTGCATTAAAAACAGCAGCAGAAATAAAATACTTTACAGGAAAGGTACATGGTACTATAGCTTTAGGTAAAAATGGGAACGGAGGTTTTGGGTATGACCCTATTTTCATTCCAGATAATTACACAAAAAGCTTTGCTGAGTTGCCCTTAGAGATAAAACAAAAAATTGGACACAGAGGCAAGGCAATTAGATCACTAATCACCTATCTTAAAAGTCATAAGTTTTAAGAAATTTAACAAAAAACCTTGAATGTCCAGTAAAATCAACACAATACAACCCATAACTTAAGCTTTAAGTTTCAAGGTGTAATGGTTTATTTTTTGTAATTTTGCAACTTCAAATAACGCCGCTAGTATAGCATGTGTTGCGCTGAGTAAAAGGTTAGTAAAAGGTTAATCGCTCTATGCAACAGACATATTTGCGATTAAACATTTAAAAATGACACCATTTTCAGAATTAGGGCTTCAAGAGTCCCTACTCAAAGCTATTCAAGATTTAGGCTTTGAAAACCCATCAGAAGTCCAAGAAAAAGCCATTCCTATTTTATTAGCAGACCACATAGATTTAGTGGCACTTGCACAAACAGGTACTGGTAAAACAGCTGCTTTTGGCTTTCCACTTATCCAAAGAATAGACCCTACCAGCAAAACAACACAAGGTTTAATTCTTTCTCCAACTAGAGAACTTTGTCTGCAAATCACCAAAGAAATTCAGGCATATTCAAAATACGAAAGAGGATTAAATACTGTAGCCATTTACGGTGGTGCAAGTATTCAAGATCAAGCCAGACAAATACAGAGAGGCGCTCAAATTGTAGTAGCTACTCCTGGTAGAATGAAAGACATGATCAACAGAGGAATGGTAGACATTTCTAAAATTGATTACTGTATATTGGATGAGGCAGATGAAATGTTAAATATGGGATTCTTTGAAGACATCAAAGACATTTTATCCAATACCCCTAAAGAAAAAGCGACTTGGTTGTTTTCCGCTACCATGCCAAAAGAAGTCGCTATTATTGCCAAAAAATTCATGAATAACCCACAAGAAATTACTGTGGGAACTAAAAATTCAGGAGCAACGACGGTGCAACATGAATACTATGTGGCCGGAGGAAGGGACCGTTACCCGGTATTAAAAAGACTGGCAGACACAAATCCTGATATATTCTCAGTGATTTTCTGTAGAACAAAAAGAGATACTCAAAAAGTAGCAGAGAACTTAATTGAAGACGGATACAATGCTGGAGCACTTCATGGAGATTTAAGTCAGAACCAAAGAGATTTGGTTATGAATGCTTTTAGAAAAAAACAAATTCAAATGTTAGTGGCTACAGATGTAGCGGCTAGAGGAATTGATGTAGACGACATTACACATGTTATAAACTATCAACTTCCAGATGAAATAGAGACTTACAATCACCGTTCAGGAAGAACCGGAAGGGCAGGTAAATCTGGAACTTCCATGGTAATTATCACCCGCTCAGAGATGAGAAAGATAAAAGCCATAGAAAACAAGATTCAAAAGAAATTCATTGCTAAGCCTATCCCAACGGGAATGGAGATATGCGAAATTCAATTGTATCATTTAGTGAATAAAATAAAAGATACTGAGGTCAATTCAGATGTAGAAAATTACCTTCCTACTATAAATGAAATGTTAGAAGGAATAGACAAAGAAACACTTGTACAAAAAATTGTATCTGTAGAATTTGGCCGCTTCTTTAATTATTACAACAAAGCGAAGGATTTAAACTCCAATGATCGCGACAGAGGAGAAAGAGGGGAAAGAAGAGATTCTGGAAGCTCAAGAGAGAGCGGTGCTTCTAGAAACTTTGGAGGAGATGGATCTACCCGTTATTTCATAAATATTGGAGAAAAAGATGGTTATGATTGGATGTCCTTAAAAGACTTTTTAAGGGATACAGTTAACCTTGGCAAAGACGACATTTTTAAAGTAGATGTTAAAGAAAGTTTTTCATTCTTTAATTCAGAAGCAAATGTTGAAGAAGCCATTTTAAGTACTTTTAAAGACCTAAAGGTCGACGGCCGCTTTGTTAATGTTGAAGTCTCCAACAATCCAATTGGAGGTGGCTCGAGCAGAGGTGGCGGAGGCTTTAAAGGTAGAGGAAGAAGTGGTTCTGGAGGCGGTGGCGGCTTCAGAAATAAAGAACGTGGTGGCTATAAAGGTGGAGGTTCTTCAAGATCAGATCGTCCTTCTAGATCTTCCAGTTCAGACAGATCTGATTCAGGAAGAAGAGGTTCAAGAGATGGTGGTTCCAGGGATGGAGGCAAGTCTTTTGGTGGGTCTCCTTTCTCAGAAAACAAGAAAGGTAAAAGAAGAAACGGATTTATGTAATCATATATTTTAGTTAAAAAAAAGGCGCCTTGGCGCCTTTTTTTTGTTTTCCATCCTATCTTTATGCCAATCTTAAGATATGAAAAATTACACCCAGATCATTAAAGCAGTCCTATTCGCTTTTATTTTTTTTCTAGGACTTCAGTCTATCAAGGCTCAGTCAGACGAAATAAGTGCTACTATAATTAATGCGCAAACACAAGAGGTTTTAGAAAGCGTACACGTGATTAATCTTTCTCAAATAAAAGGAACTATTACAGACAAAGATGGAAATTTCACAGTCCCTGCAGTAGCCAATGACACCTTACTTTTATCTTATTTAGGTTTTAAAACAATTAAGGTTAGGGTGACCAATGATATGATGACTTTTCAAAACACAAAAATAGCCTTGACAGAGCTTGCATATGCCTTAGAGGAAGTAGTGTTAAAACCATATCAGCTCACTGGCTATTTGGAAATTGATATCCGAAAACTACCTGTAAATACAGCATTTCAGTACAGTATTTCTGGTCTAAATGTAAGTTATGAAGCTGGAAATAAACGTCCCTCTTCAGTCTCGAAGGTATTAGGTGCAATATTAAATCCGGCAGACCTTTTAAGAAATTTATTCGGAAAGAAGCCAAAGCAAATGAGAAAGCTTAGACAGATTAAAGAAGATAATAATATAAAAGACTTACTCGCTTCTAAATTCGACAGAGAAACACTTATTGCTTTGCTTCAAATTGAAGAGGTAGATATTCAAGATATACTCAGTAATTGTAATTACTCTAAATCTTTTATTAAAACTGCCAACGACCTTCAAATTCTAGACGCTATTAGCGGCTGCTATGAAGAATACAAAGTTTTAAACAGGCAAAAATAAAGCATTTCACTATCTTGCTTCTTGAAAAATTAAAAAACCATGAAGCGATCTATCCTTTTTTTAGCGTCACTAATAGCGACACTTTTCATTCAAAGCTGTAAAAACACTAAAGCGCCACAAGACGTCACTCAAAATAAGCCTTTTGTATGGGAGAATGCTCATATGTATTTTTTACTCACAGACCGATTCAATAACGGGAATACAACAAATGACATAAACTTCAATAGAACTAAAGAAACCGCTGTGCTAAGGGGTTTTAAAGGTGGAGACTTCGAAGGCATTACACAAAAAATAAATGAAGGTTATTTTAATGACTTAGGAGTTAATGCACTCTGGTTCTCCCCTGTTGTAGAGCAAATTCACGGTGCAACCAATGAAGGTACTGGAAATACCTATGGGTTTCATGGCTATTGGACCAAAGATTGGACCGCTATTGAACCTAATTTTGGAACAGAAAATGCTTTTAAAAAACTTGTAGAGACCGCTCACGAAAACGGAATAAGGATTGTTATGGATGTAGTATTAAACCATACAGGTCCTGTTACAGAACAAGACCCTGTGTGGCCAGTAGACTGGGTGAGAACTTCACCAGCCTGTACTTATGATTCTTATGAAAATACCACCGCCTGTACCCTAGTAAAAAACTTACCAGACATTCTAACAGAATCTGACAAAGAAGTTTCATTACCCAAATTTCTAATGGAAAAATGGGAGAAAGAAGGAAGGCTTGAAGAAGAATTGGCCTCCTTAGAGGATTATTTTTCTAGAACCGGATATCCTAAAACACCTCAGGCATACATTGTGAAATGGCTCACTGATTATGTGAAAGACTTTGGAATAGACGGTTTTAGAGTAGACACCGTCAAACATGCATCAGAATCTGCTTGGGACATGCTTTATGAAGAAGCCTCTTGGTCTTTCAATCAATGGAAAACGTCTCATCCAGAAAAAACACTAGACAGCAACCCATTTTACATGATGGGTGAAGTGTATAATTATGGTATCTCTGGAGGGAGAAACTATGACTTTGGAGACCAGAAAGTAGACTACTACAGTCATGGTTTTCACTCTTTAATTAATTTTGAACTTAAATATGACGCAGATAGACCTTATGCAGCAATTTTTAGAAAATACGATAGCTTGCTTCAAGGCCCTTTAAAGGGTAAAAGTGTTCTAAATTACCTCACCTCTCATGACGACGGACAACCCTATGACAAATTAAGAGAAAAAGGTTACAGGGCTGCAAATATATTGTTATTGACTCCTGGTGGGTCTCAAATTTACTACGGAGATGAAACAAATAGAGATTTAGACATTGCTGGAACAGAAGGAGACGCCACCCTTAGAAGTTTTATGAATTGGGAAGACATACCCACTAATGAAGCCCTTTTAAAACACTGGCAAATTCTAGGGAAGTTTAAAGGAAACCATATAGCCGTTGGTGCAGGAAACCACAAGGATATTACCGAATTTCCTTATGTTTTTTCAAGAATTTATAGCCAAAATAATATCACAGACCAAGTAGTCGTTGGATTAGAATTAGCCAAGGGTGATAAAGAAATTTCAGTAGGAACAGTGTTCAAAAATGGTCAGACCCTAAAAGATGCTTATTCAGGAGTTACCGTTCAGGTGAGAGAAGGAAAAGTACAATTAAATTCTCCTCATACTACGGTATTGTTAGAGGCCCTTTAATTCGCTAACTGTCCATTTTTGTATTTCAGTGCGTATTGATAAATGACCCTATTGCGTTCTGCCCAGGCAATAAGACCATTTTTCTCATCTTCGGTGAGTGAACCGTGCGTCCATGTATATTCTTTTAGAGGCATTTCTCCTTCTTGAACCTCCTCTACAAGTTCCTCAATTTTATGGTCTTTCTTCTTAGTAGAGTACTGCGCCCAATCAGAAAAATTAAGGTGTTTCTTGCCGTCTACCACATGGGCGTCTATCCAATAAGAAACCGGCGCTATGTTGTTATACCATGGGTATTCGGTATTGTTAGAATGACAATCGTAACATTTGGACTGCAAGGTTGTTAAGATAGGTGCAGGAGGATTGGTCTCGTTTTCAAAAAAGCTGGTACTATAAGTGTCAGAAATATTTTTCTCCGGTCTATAAAATTGCATCCCTATGAAAATGAGGCCTACTAACAATAGTGCTTTTTTTACCATATTCTTCATCTTATCAACATTTGTGTTTACACAAAAATACATATTTTTAAAATTAGAAATGAAGGGATATGCACCACCAAGTGAAAGAAATATTCGAAGAAGAATTAGCCAAATGCTCGGGAAGGCTTTCAGATAGAAAGGCTATTGCATATTTAATTCTTAAAAATAAAGCGTTATATCACTACACTTTGGAAAAAATCACCACTCCCCATAGTCCTAATATTCAACGTCTTTGTTGGTCTTTAGACATTGCTTTCTTGGAATCTCCACTGTATTTCAGGGAGGCGTTTTCTTATATTGTCAAAGGACTTTGCATACAAAATAAAGACAGTTGCTTGAGATCTCTGATGAAAATTTGTGCCGCTATGTCACAAAATCCTTATTATTTTTCTAAGATAAAACAAGCCCCCCAAAAAAGTAATTCATTAGTGGAGCGAGCCTTAGAACTATTGACAGAGCCCCACGAAGTAGCTGTTCAAGTATATGCAATGGAAACGCTCTTTAGATGGCGCCATGAATTTAAGTGGATTAAAGAACACTTAGCAAATCTGATCGAATCTCAAATGGAATGGAAAACTGCCGCTTATAAAGCTAGAGGCAAAAGACTTTTAAAAGTACTTAAAAAGGAGTCCCCTTCCCCATAAAGTAATTTTTAAAAAACAGATCTACTAAAGTGATTTTTAAAAAGAAACCCACAAAAATAGTCACGGACTGCGCTTAAACAAACAATTTCTTTACAAAGGTTTTCCTATCTTTGCCCCTTAATTAAATTATCATGGCATTAGACGCATTACACGCCATTTCTCCTATAGATGGGCGTTATTCAAATAAAGTATCCAATTTATCTCCTTTTTTCTCTGAAGCAGCTCTTATCAAGTATAGAGTGCTGGTAGAAATTGAGTATTTCATAGGGCTTTGTGAATGTCCATTACCTCAATTAAGTGCCTTTGATAAGCACTTATATCCAAAATTAAGAGAGATCTACACCCAGTTTAGCGATGCAGACGCTATGGCTATTAAGAAGATCGAATCAGTTACAAACCACGACGTGAAAGCGGTGGAATACTTTATAAAAGAAAAGTTTGACGCTTTAAATCTTCAATCGTTCAAAGAGTTTATTCACTTTGGACTTACCTCTCAAGATATTAACAACACAGCCATTCCCCTTTCTTTAAAAGAAGCCACTCAAACCGCTTATATTCCGACACTAGAGGCCCTTATTGAGCAACTCAAAAGCTTGAGTAATGAATGGGCAAACATTCCATTACTGGCTAGAACCCATGGACAGCCGGCATCGCCTACAAGGCTAGGCAAAGAGATCATGGTATTCGTGGTAAGGCTGGAGCATCAATTAAAAGATTTAAAAGCCATTCCTTTCGGAGCCAAATTCGGGGGAGCAACTGGGAATTATAATGCTCATTTTGTAGCTTATCCAACTATTGATTGGAAACTTTTCGGCACTCAGTTTGTAGAGACTACTTTAGGACTTTCTCACTCATTTCCTACTACCCAAATAGAACATTATGATTCTATGGCCGCTCTTTTTGACGCCATGAAAAGAATCAATACCATACTAATAGACTTAGATAGGGATTTTTGGACCTATGTGTCTATGGATTATTTTAAACAAAAAATTAAAGCTGGAGAAGTAGGTTCTTCTGCCATGCCGCACAAAGTAAATCCTATAGATTTTGAAAACTCAGAAGGTAACTTGGGAATAGCCAATGCTCTTTTCGAACATCTTGCCGCCAAATTACCCGTGTCAAGATTACAAAGAGATTTAACAGATAGTACCGTTTTAAGAAATATTGGAGTCCCTGTGGCACATACCATCATTGCTTTTGCAGCAACACAAAAAGGGCTTTCTAAATTGCTACTCAATTCAGATAAAATTGCACAGGATCTCGAAAATAACTGGGCTGTAGTAGCTGAGGCCATTCAAACTATTTTAAGAAGAGAGGGGTATCCAAATCCTTACGAGGCATTAAAAGGTCTCACGAGGACCAACAGTAAAATTGACCAAAAAAGTATGGCAGATTTTATTGAAACATTAGATGTTTCTCCAGCTATTAAGCAGGAACTAAAAGCGATTAGCCCAAATAATTACACTGGAATTTAAGGACTATATTTCAACATAAAAAGCCCTAGTCGCC
>JAQWTF010000112.1:0-2055 GCA_029242825.1 Flavobacteriaceae bacterium
CAAGGCAAAGCGTACTATTTTTCTCAGTCTAAAATGGAGTTGGGGAATTGGGGTGCTCGAATGAGTGAGGCTCAGAAAAAACAAATGAAAGAAAGGCTTAAAAATAGGTTAGAAAAGACCTTTGTACTCAGTTTCAATAAAGAGGCATCTTTCTTTAAAGAGGAGGAGAAAGTAGACGCCTATTCAGGGGCTACGGATTCTTGGGGAAGTAATTTCTCGAGGGGGCCACAATACAAAAACATTCAAGATAACAGCTTGGTTCAAGAGCAGGAATTCTACGGGAAAAAGTTTTTAGTGAAAGACAAACTACAAGAAATTAATTGGACTATGGGCGCTGAGTCCAAATTAATAGGTCAGTATATGTGCTTTAAGGCTACTGCTTCTATCCCTACAGATGACTTGAGTTGGTACGATTTTTCTTGGGGCAAACTCAATGAAAGTACAGAAGAAAAAGCGGTAGAATACACCCAAGTAGAAGCTTGGTACACTTTGCAGATTCCACTGAGACATGGACCCGCTGAATACTGGGGCCTTCCTGGTCTTATCCTTGAAGTGAGTGCGGGTAATACCACCATGTTGTGTTCACAAATAGTGCTAAACCCTAAAGATGGCGTAGACATTAAAATTCCTGAAAAAGGGAAAGAAGTCACTAAAAATGAATACCAAGAAACCGTTGTGGGCAAAATGCTCGAGATGAGAAACAACAGAGGCAGAAGATCCAACTAATCAAATAATTTCTTTTTGTATGAAAAAGTGCCTTTTATGGGTGGCCATATTGCTTCCTGTCCTACTATTGGGTCAAATAAAATTGCAAGGAGTTGTCATGGACAGCCTAAACAATCCATTAGAGCTTGCCAGTGTGGTAGCCATTAACAAAAAAACCAATGGGTTTGAATCCTATACCATCACCAATAAAGACGGTGCTTACAGCCTAGAACTAAAAAAGAATACTGCCTACAGGGTTCAGGTGAGTTATATTGGGCTCAAGACCCAAAACGATTCCATTAACACCACGGATATAGACCTCAATAAGGATTACAACCTCATTCCTGAGTTTGCCCTAGATGAGGTTGAGCTGGTGTATAAAATGCCAGTGGCGGTTAAAGGAGACACCTTGGTGTACAACGCAGATTCTTATACCAATGGGTCTGAGCGAAAACTAGAAGACATTATAGATAAGCTTCCGGGGGTAGAGATCAATGAAAGCGGGCAAATAGAAGTAGAAGGAAAAGTAGTGAATAAACTCATGGTGAACGGCAAGGATTTTTTTGACGGAGACACCAAGGTGGCCACTAAAAATATTCCTTCCAATGCGGTAGATAAAATACAAATCCTTAAAAATTATTCTGAGGTGGGCCAATTGAGTTCGGTGAGAAACAACCAGGACAATGTGGCTATAAATATTAAACTCAAAGAGGGAAAAGAAAATTTTTGGTTTGGTAATGTCACCGCAGGAAGTGGTGCGGCTCCCGAGGAAACCCTCTATTTAGCACAACCAAAGTTATTCTACTACAGCCCTAAATACAGTATTAATTTTATTGGCGATTTAAATAATATTGGGGAAATAGGACTATCTAGAAGAGACATTAGAGGCTTTGGCGGTGGCTTTAACCCACCGAGTAGCAGCAGTGGAACCAGTATTAACTTAGGAGACAACAGTCTAAATTTCCTGACAAACCAAAACAACGCCCTTAGAATAGAAAACAAATTGGCTACAGCTAATTTTAGCTACTCCCCAAATAAAGCCTTAGACATTAGTGGTTTCTTAATCATTAACAGCAGTAAAATTCTTTCTAAAGAAGTTAGCCTCATCCAATATACCAACCCAGAGTTGGGCATACCAGATGAAGCTACGGACCAAGAGGGAAACGAAAGATCCAATCAAGCCTTAGCAAAACTCAGCCTTTCTTACAAACCAAACTTTAGCAATCAAATAGATTACGATATATTGGGAAGGACTTCTAACGACACCCAAAACCAATCTATTTTCTCTTCTGTGATAGGCAGCACGGTTCAAACAGAAGAAGTAAAACCCTTTAATATTAACCAAAGTCT
>JAQWTF010000167.1:0-6883 GCA_029242825.1 Flavobacteriaceae bacterium
TACAAGGCACAAACCAAGGAACAACCACAGATTTTGATGGTAAATTTTCAATAGAAACTACTCAGGCAGTTTCTTTAAAAGTAACTTATGTAGGTTTCAAAGCCAGTTATGTAAAAGCTTCTCCTGGAGATGTTCTCCAGATTATTCTAGAGGCCTCCAATGCCTTAGATGAGGTCGTTATTACCGCCTTGGGTATTAAAAGAGAGGAAAAAGCTTTAGGGTATGCCGTTCAGGGCATCACCGCAGGGGAAATAAGCCAAGTAAAAGCGACCAATGTCGTAAATGCATTGGCTGGAAAAGTAGCTGGGGTAAGCATTACAGGATCATCAGCTGGTCCGTCTGCCTCTTCTAATATTACGATTAGGGGTGCTTCTTCTTTGATGGGGAACAACCAACCGCTATTTATTGTAAACGGAATGCCTATTACCAATGACCTCTATACTTTTGACGACGGTTTAAATGGCTCTACAAGTATTGACTTTGGTAACGCTGCCCAAGTAGTGAACTCAGACGACATTGAAAATATTTCTATTCTTAAAGGACCAGCAGCCTCTGCCCTATACGGATCTAGAGCTGCTTCTGGAGTGATTCTTATCCAAACTAAAACTGGAAAGAACAACGGAGACCCTTTCAGTGTGGAACTCAATAGCTCTGTATTATTTTCTAGTCCTTTAAAGTTGCCTAATTACCAGAACGAATACGGTGCTGGTGGAGGGGGTAAATACTCCTACCTCAACGGGTCTACTTATATAGGCGCCAATGAAAACTATGATGCCTATGGTGAAAACTGGGGTCCTAGAATGAATGGGCAACTTATTAAGCAGTTTAATTCTGACGGAGAAGCGGTGCCTTTTACCCCTTCGCCTAACAATATTAGAGACTTTTACGAAACGGCACTTACCCATATTACCAATGTTGCTGTAAACACTAGCTCAGAAGACGCGAACAGTAGGTTCTCTTATACCCATTTAGGAAATGACGGCCTCATTCCAAATACAGGTTTAGAGCGAAACACTTTTCAAACCAGTATTAACAGGTCTTTGTTTGACAATAAATTAAATATTGGCTTTAACAATATGTTTGTGAGGTCTACTTCAGACAATATTCCAAACTCTGGTTACGATGAATCTTCTTCTGTGATGTACGGATGGTTATGGTTACCTAGACAGGTAGAGATTAATGATCTAAGGGATTACTGGCAACCTGGCTTAGAGGGTGTTGAACAGCGCTACGCAGAAAACCTTTGGGTAAACAACCCTTGGTTTATTGCTTACGAAAACACCAATGCTTTTCAGAGCAATAGAAATATTTCTAACATCAATATTGACTACCAGATAAACGACTACGCTAATTTACGTTTCCGTTATGGGGTAGATTATGTAGACGAGCAAAGACAGTACAAAAGGGCTCCTTCTACTAAAGGAGTACTCAATGGAAGTTACAGGGAAGATGAGATTAGTTTTAGAGAGAGCAACGCAGAATGGTTGTTGTCTTTAAATCCTACCCCAAACGAATCTAATCTAATAGATGTAGATTTAAAAGTAGGTGGAAACCTCATGTCGCAACAAGCGAATTTTTCTGTAGCCAACAACCCAGAACTACAAAACTTTGGTACGGATCCATCTGTATACACCCTATCTAATGCTAGATCTGGGGTACTTGTTGAGTCTCAAAAAACAAATGCTAAATTAAATTCTGTGTTTGGATTGTTGAGCTTAGATTATGACAACAAAGTGTACCTAGACTTAACCTATAGAAATGATTGGGCAAGTACCTTAGTAAATCCTTTGACTGGAAAAGCCAATTCTTCATTTAGTTATGGCTACCCATCTGCCTCTACCTCAGTATTGGTTTCTGATATTTTCAATATGCCAGAAAGCATTCAGTTTTTAAAGTTAAGGGCTTCTTACGCAGAAGTGGGTAATGGTGCTCCGGCATATTCTTTTGGAAATAGCTATACACCACAAGCGCCCTTTGGAAACCAACCTATCTTTACGACAAACAGTACCATATCTGATCCTAACTTAAAGAATGAATCTACTACAGCCAAAGAAATTGGGCTAGATCTTAGAATGTTCGACGGTATAATTAATTTAGATATGGCGGTCTATAAAATGAATAGTTATGACCAAATTATTCAACTGCCTGTTGCCAAAACAAGCGGATACGACTACACCCTAACCAATGGTGGAGAAATTAGCAACGCTGGTATTGAAATTGCTTTAGGGATTGAGGCCATTAGAAGTGAAGACTTTAATTGGAGTACTCAAATTAACTTTAGTAGAAACAGGGCTATTGTAGAAACATTACCGGAAGTGATCCAGGGAGGAAGGTATTCTATTATTGCAGATATTTTCCCTGGAGATGAGGGGGGGTCTGACTTAGAATATGTAGCTGAAGAAGGACAGTTATTAGGCCAATTATACGGTCTTGGATTTCAAAGAGGTCCTGACGGTCAGATCATTCATGAAAACGGACTGCCTTTACACACCACAGAAAAAGTGTCTGCAGGTTCTTTCCAACCAGACTTTAGACTGGGATTATTCAATAATTTCTCTTACAAAAATTTCAATGTAGGGATCTTATTTGACGGTCAAGTAGGAGGGCAAATTTATTCTAGATCTCATGCGCTTTATGCCACTGCAGGTACTATTGTAAACGACGACGATCCAAACTTAGCCCTAAGCACCTTAGAGGGTAGAACCACCTATAGTGTGGATTATGACACTACAGGAAACCCTGTCTATACCTTAGAGCAAGAAGGAAGTGTTGTTGGGCCTGGGGTCATGTATGACGCCAGTGGTAACCTAGTGCCTAACACTGTAGCTGTTCCGGCTGGTGGTGCAGGATACACAGGATATTTCTACAATTATTACGGAAATGGATTCAACAGAGATAATATAGAAGCGGCTACTTATGACGCTACCTACTTTAAATTACGTGAACTGAGTATTTCTTATGACGTACCTGAAAAAGTATTCAAAAGCCTTGGTTTAAAACAGGCTAGAATTTCCCTTATTGGAAGAAACCTATTGTTATTCTCAAAGGTACCTTCTATAGATCCAGAGACTTTCTCGATTAGAAACGGAGTCTTTGTAAACGGATTTGAGAGTACCTCAATTCCTAGCCAGAGAAGTATTGGTGTTAATGTAAATTTAAAATTTTAAGAAGATGTTAGTTAAAAAAATATACAAACCACTATTATTACTCACCCTTGTTTTTCAAGGCTGTAATGATTTTGAAGACCTAAACACCAACCCAAACGAGCCAACTTCAGTATCTAGCGGCGTGTTGTTCTCCTCTGCGATTAGAAACAGTGCACAAACTCAGGCAAACGAATCTTTCTTGCTTGGAAATAATATAGCACAGCTTTCTGCAAAAACCATTAGAGCAGAAGTAGATTTTTATGGGTGGAATGCTTTCCCAACTGTTTGGGAAGGGTTTTACGAAAGTTTAACTGACGTGCAACAAGTCATTGATATTTCTATTGAAACAGGAGATACAGCTACTCAAGGCGCCGCAATTATTTATAAGTCATGGATTTATTCTGTACTTACTAATGCCTACGGCGATATCCCTTATTCAGAAGCCATGAAAGGTTTAGAGGCTAACTTTACTCCAGCTTATGACAGTCAAGAAGCTATTTACGCAGACTTATTAAACAGCCTCGAACAAGCTGTTGGCATGTTGTCTAACGGAGGAAGCGTCACTGGAGATTTATTATATGACGGAGATACTCAAAAATGGGTGCGTTTTGCCAATAGTTTAAGGTTGAGATTGCTCATGTACCAAAGTGGGAAACAAGATGTTTCTGCAGCTTTTGCCAGTATTGTCAACAGCGGAAACATTATAAACAGTAACGACAATCAGGCAGCGGTTACTTTCTTAAATTCTTTTCCCAACCAATTTCCAACCATTCCTTTAAAGCAAGGAGACTTTGACGCAGTAGCGATCTCTAAAGCAGCAGTTACGGTGATGGAAGATTTAAAGGACCCGAGACTTTCTAGATATGCCAGACCTGACAACGAAGATTTTGACGCGCCAGTATTTACAGGAGTAGAAAACGGTGTAGGGGGTCAGACAGGTTCTAGACTTGGATTAGCTTACTTTAATTATCCGGGGCAAATTACTGCAGACCAAATGGGAATAAACTATGCAGAAGGATTAATCATGACTTACTCAGAGGTATGTTTTCTTGTAGCAGAAGGAATTGCGAAAGGATGGGTTTCTGGAGATATAGCCACAGAATACAAGAAAGGAATTCAGGCTTCTCACGACTATTATCAAGTTAATTACGCCCCTTATGGATGGAATTCTTTTGAAGATTACTATGACAATTCTGGTGTAGCTTTTGCTGAAACAGAAGATATTTGGAAACAAAAGTGGCTTTCGCTTTATTTTTCGGGATTAGAGCCTTATTTTGAGCTCAGAAGATGGTACAATGAAGTGAACGGATGGGATGGATTGTCCTTCGTGAGTGCACCCATTGGCACCAACCTCAACAATTACGAATTGCCTAGTCGTTTTTTATATCCTGGCCAAGAGCAGAGTTTAAACAATGCTAATTACCAAGAAGCTTCTTCTAGGTATGCCGGAGGGAATACGATTAATGGTAAAATGTGGATTTTACAATAGGCTTGTCTATTATCTAGACCTGATTTTACAATAGCGTATGAAAAAATATTTTGATGTTTACCCAAGGGTTTTTTATCCCTCATTAATACTTATTTTAAGTTTTGTTTTAGTGGCTATCCTTGGGGGAGACCCTGTGAAGAATTTCTTTACAGAAGTAACCCATACTGTAACTTCTTATGGTGGGTGGCTATTTATCCTAGGGGTAAACATCTTTATTGTAGTCTGCCTGTGGGCGGCTTTTGGAAAATTTGGAAAAAAGCGATTGGGCGGTAAAGGAGCAGTTCCAGAATTCAGTATGTTTTCCTGGTTTTCCATGCTCTTTTCTGCAGGAATGGGTATTGGACTTTTGTACTTTGCAGTTTCTGAACCCATCACGCATTTTATAAATCCTCCGCTAGATACTCCTCAGCTTAAAGACCAAGCCATTCAAGCGCTTAACTTTACCTACCTACATTGGGGATTACACGCCTGGGCCATTTACTGCCTGGTTGGATTATCCTTAGCTTATTTTTCATTTAATAAAAACTTACCCTTCTCACTTCGCTCTATATTTTTCCCAGTATTGGGAAGAAAGATTTTTGGCTGGAGGGGAGATGTTATAGACGTTATTGCCGTGGTAGCTACTCTTTTTGGGTTGGCCACTTCTTTAGGGTTTGGCGCAAGACAGATAGCCACGGGAGGTAATTTCCTATTTGGCTTTGACGCAGGCGTTGGCTCTCAGATAATTATTATTGTGATCATTACCCTAATTGCCACGCTATCAGTAGTCACCGGTCTTAAAAAAGGGGTGAAATTACTCAGTAGACTAAATCTAATTGTGGCTGTTATATTTTTAGTATTTGTTTTTTTACTGACAGATCCAGTGGGGGTATTAAACATCTTTGTAGAAAGTACAGGGATGTATTTCCAACGCTTTATAGAACTAGGTAGCTGGTCTTCTTCCTTCACGGACAACACATGGCAAGGAGATTGGACCATATTTTATTGGGCCTGGTGGATAGCCTGGTCTCCTTTTGTGGGTATGTTCATTGCTAGAGTATCTCGGGGAAGAACGGTCAGAGAATTTGTGTTAGGGGTATTGTTTGTCCCTACACTCATTACTTTTATATGGATGTCTACCTTTGGTGGTTCTGCCTTACTACTTGAAATTGATCAACCAGGATTGTTATCCGGTCCTATTATGGAAGACTCTTCCACCTCATTATTTGTGTTTTTAAAACAATTCCCACTACCTGCTGTTACCAGTTTTATTGGAATCTTTATGGTCTCTGTATTCTTTGTGACCTCATCGGACAGTGGGTCTCTTGTGATAGACAGCATTACTTCCGGCGGAAAACTGAACGCACCAGTAGGACAACGAATTTTATGGGCCTTCATGGAAGGTGCTGTAGCTATTGCACTTCTTGTTGGAGGTGGTTTAAAAACCATGCAGGCCGCTTCTATCTCTACAGGAATCCTGTTTCTAATAGTGCTCTTTATTATGTGCTGGTCTTTGATTAAATCACTCGGGCGCGGACATAAAAAAAGATTGAAAAAATTTAAGCAAAAGCACCCCAATGCTTGGGTAGAGTCTGACGCTTAATAGGTTACCCATAGGGGTATTTAAAAATTTAGATGCGCAAAAATATCTCCTTTTTCTCTTGGAAAAGAAACAAAAAGAGTTGTATCTTTGCCATCCACATCGCGGGATAGAGCAGTAGGTAGCTCGTCGGGCTCATAACCCGAAGGTCACAGGTTCGAGTCCTGTTCCCGCTACAAAGCAAAACAAGAAAGCACCCATTAGGGTGCTTTTCTTTTTTAAAGCCTTTGCGTAAAGCAACGCTTTTTAAACATCTAATGTATGTGGGGCTTAAAGCTATAATCCAAATTCTTCAACTCTAAATTTTTTATATTTATCTACAAATTGTTCAATAAATGTTTCTGCGGTGAATTCATTTGTTAACTCACTATGCTTTTTTGTATTCTCTGTGAATTCAAATTCAACATGTTTTATAGACCATTTCTGTAACTCATATATATTTGGGTAAAGATCTATGACTTTATCTGTAAGATAATATTCTTTAATTTTTTTAACACTTTCCTTCCTTCTGATATTAATAATGTCTAGAGAAGTTAATTTTTTTAGCCTATCTACTACAATATTACTAGCTATACCCTCACGTGACTCATTTAAAAATTGAGAAAATCTATTTTTACCTCTAAAAATATCTCTAATAATTATAAGCGTCCACCTATCTCCAAGAATGTC
>JAQWTF010000019.1:0-17720 GCA_029242825.1 Flavobacteriaceae bacterium
TCCCATTAAATAAATAGAAGGGTCTTTTCTCATTTCTTCTGACATAGCTTCTGCTATGGCTTCTCTAAACTGTAATGTTTTCATAGGTATGTCTTAAAACGCACGCAAAAATAAGCAATAAATATCTTATTTGGGAATTCAAAAAGATTAAAAAAAGAATAAAATTTACTATGCATGCATAGTAAATTGCAAATAATTCTTATCTTAGTGGCTCAGAACATAAAGCTTAATTTGAGATGAAGATACTCGTGTGTATTAGTAATGTCCCTGACACTACTTCCAAAATCAATTTTAAAGACAACAACACTGCTTTTGATACAGCGGGTGTTCAATTTGTCATAAACCCAAATGATGAATTTGGATTGACAAGAGCCATGTGGTTTAAAGAAAAACAAGGGGCTAGCGTTGCAGTTGTCACAGTAGGAGATGCTTCGGTTGAGCCCACTCTTAGAAAAGCACTCGCTATTGGAGCAGACGAAGCATACCGAATAGACGCCCCAGCAACAGATGGTTTTTTTGTTGCCCAAGAATTGGCTGCATTGGTTAAAGAAATAGGTTTTGACCTTGTAATTGCAGGAAGAGAGTCTATAGATTACAATGGTGGAATGGTACCAGGATTTTTAGCAAGTAATTTAGATTTCCAATATGTGACCAATTGTATCTCCTTAGAAATAGAAGGGAATAACGCTACTGCTATAAGAGAAATAGATGGTGGTAAAGAAACATTGAGTACACAGCTACCTCTTGTTATTGGAGGGCAAAAAGGATTGGTAGAAGAAAGTGATCTACGCATTCCAAATATGAGGGGAATTATGATGGCCAGACAAAAACCGCTGCACATCAAAGCAACTACAAGCACAGCGGCTCAAACCAAAGAGATCTCTTTTAGCAAACCAGAAGCCAAAGGTGCTGTAACTATGATTGATCCAGCCAATATAGACCAACTCATTTCCTTATTACACAACGAAGCAAAGGTTTTATAGCCTAACGATAAATTACAATACTATGTCCGTACTCATATATACAGAAACAGAAAAAGGGATTTTTAAGAAAAATGCATTTGAAGTAGCTTCTTATGGCGTTGCATTAGCAGAGCAATTAGGGGTTGATTGTGTCGCTGTCGCTATAAATCCATCAGATGCAAGCCAACTACAATCTTATGGAGTGCCTAAAATATTAGATATTAAAGAGGCTAAATTAGACACTTTTAATGCCAAGGCATATGCCACAACTATAGCACAAGCAGCCAAAGAAGCTCATGCGCAGGTAGTCCTTGTGAGTAGTAGTGCAGACAGTAAATTCCTAAGCCCTCTTTTGGCGGCTCAATTGGGTGCTAGTTTTGTCCCAAATGTAGTAGCACTGCCAGAAAGCACTACACCATTTGTTGTGAAGCGAACCGCATTTAGTAACAAAGGCTTTGCCCACACTGAACTCACTGGTTCCATTAAAATGATTGGAGTGGCCAACAATTCTTTTGGACTACATGAAAAAGAGACCACGTCTAGCTTGGTTGCTTTTACACCCAACCTAGAAGACCACTTATTTACCACTAAAACAACCGCCGTAGACAAAGTAAGTGGTCAAGCAACTATTGCAGACGCAGACGTTGTTGTCTCTGGCGGAAGAGGGCTTAAAGGACCAGAAAATTGGGGATTAATTGAAGATTTAGCCAGTGTATTAGGAGCAGCAACAGCTTGCTCTAAACCAGTTTCTGACCTAGGATGGAGACCACATGGAGAACACGTAGGACAGACAGGAAAGCCTGTAGCCACTAACCTATACATCGCTATTGGAATCTCCGGAGCCATACAACATTTAGCAGGGGTGAGTGCCTCAAAAGTAAAAGTGGTCATTAACACAGATCCAGAAGCCCCATTCTTTAAAGCAGCAGACTATGGAATTGTAGGAGACGCCTTTGAAGTTGTGCCTGAATTAATTGAAAAATTAAAAGCATTTAAAGCACAGAACGCTTAAAATTTATTAAATTGCGCCCCTTAAACTGGGCCAAACCATACAAGGCTGATTATGTTATTAATTGGCCTTTTTTTATGACCTTTAAACTATGTCTTTAATTCCATTAAAAATAAAAGGTATTTCGTATAGTCAGACCCAAAATGGGGCCTATGCGCTAATTCTCAATGAAATTGATGGAGACAGAAAGCTTCCCATAGTGATTGGTGCCTTTGAAGCACAATCTATTGCCATAGCTTTAGAAAAAGAAATTAGTCCCCCGAGGCCTTTAACCCATGATTTGTTTAAAAACTTTGCCCAACACTTCCAGATTGGATTAAAAAAAGTAATCATTCACAAACTTATAGACGGCGTATTTTACGCCAATATTGTGTGTGATCAAGAAGGATCAGAATCGGTTTTTGATGCTAGAACCAGTGATGCTATTGCACTAGCGCTACGCTTTAACGCTCCTATCTTTACGTATGAAAGCATCTTGAATAAAGCGGGAATAAACCTCACCGTCAAAGAAATACCTGCCGATATTAAAGACATCCCTTCAAATACCATGAGTGAGGTTGTCACTGAAAATAATTTAAAACATCTAGACCTAAACGGACTTGAAGCAGCCTTAGAGAAAGCGGTTACTGCTGAAGACTATGAAAAAGCTGCTAGAATTAGAGATGAAATATCCAAAAGAAATTAAGATGCCACAACCCTTGAAATTTGTACTCAAATCACTCCTTCTTTGTCTTTTTTTTGCAGGCATTAGCACTTCCCTTGAAGCGGCTCCGTTGGCAAGTTCTTTTTCAGACATTGCATTCAATACAGTAAACACATTAGACAACACTCAAGCAGCAGAAATGATTCCAAATGCCTCTTTTTCTATAGAGAGTTTGGGAAGAGGAATCCTTGGAATGCTATTTTTGATTGGTATTTCATTTTTATTCTCAGCCAACAAAAGGGCCATAAACTGGAAAATGGTCGGAATTGGGCTAGGTATTCAGATTGTATTGGCAATAGGAATTTTAAAAGTGCCTCTAGTACAAAAAGGATTTAGTTTTGTGGGTCAGATTTTTGTCAATATCCTAGACTACACATTGGTTGGAAGTAAATTCCTCTTAGGAAACCTATTAGACTTAAACAATCCCTCTATTGGCTATATTTTTGCCTTCCAGATACTCCCTACGATCATATTTTTCTCTGCCCTAACCTCTGTATTATTCTATTTAGGTGTCATTCAAAAAGTGGTCAAAGGACTTGCTTGGTTACTCACCAAATCCTTAGGAATCTCTGGAGCAGAAAGTCTATCAGTTGCAGGAAATATTTTCTTAGGACAAACTGAAGCCCCATTGCTAATCAAAGCCTATCTTGAAAAAATGAGTAAATCTGAGATTTTACTCGTGATGATTGGAGGAATGGCTACCGTAGCAGGTGGGGTATTAGCAGCCTATATTGGATTTCTTGGAGGAGACGACCCTCAATTGAGATTAGAATTTGCGCGACACTTATTAGCTGCCTCTGTAATGGCTGCACCTGGTGCTATTATCATCTCTAAAATTTTATACCCTCAAACAGAAAAAATTAGTACTGACGTACACGTCTCAACCGAAAAAATTGGTTCTAATTTCTTAGACGCCATTTCTAACGGTACGTCTGAGGGGTTAAAATTAGCCGTAAACGTAGGTGCCATGCTCTTAGTGTTTGTAGCCTTTATAGCCCTCTTTAATGGGATTTTTAATTGGGTGGGAGATGTTACCTCCCTCAATGAATGGGTTGCAGCAAACAGCGCATACCCGAACTTATCGTTAGAAGCCATTTTAGGAACTGTATTTGCCCCCCTGATGTGGGTTATTGGTGTTGCAGCAGAAGACATGTTCCTTATGGGGCAATTGTTGGGAATTAAGTTAGCTTCCAGTGAATTTGTAGGATACACCCAGTTGGCCACACTCAAAGAAGTGAGCAGCGCCACTCATTTTAGTTATAGTAAATCAGTGATCATGGCTACTTATATGCTATGCGGTTTTGCTAACTTTGCCTCCATTGGTATTCAAATTGGTGGCATAGGATCTTTAGCACCCGGACAGCGAAAAACTTTATCTTCTTTTGGCTTAAAAGCTGTTTTAGGAGGGTCCTTAGCTTCCCTACTATCTGCTACTATTGCAGGAATGATCCTTGGATAATTGATCTATCTCTCGCCTAAAGAATACACACTTAAAAAAGGACCCTTCGTTAATAAGTTTTTGATAATCCTGTTTTAAAATCTGGCATTTAATTGGTTCCAGCCTGTACCTTTATACAAGAAATTAAAAGGCATGAAGCAATATCACGATTTACTAAACCACGTCCTAGCGCACGGGGTACAAAAAGGAGATAGGACAGGAACGGGAACCCTCAGTGTATTTGGGTACCAAATGAGGTTTAACCTCAGTGAGGGATTTCCTATGGTCACCACCAAAAAACTACACCTTAAATCGATAGTATATGAACTTCTATGGTTCTTAAAAGGAGATACCAATATTGGCTATCTACAAGAGAACGGGGTGCGTATTTGGAATGAATGGGCAGACAGCAATGGCGACCTAGGTCCCGTTTATGGCAAACAATGGCGTGATTGGAATGGAGAAGAAATTGATCAGATCAAAGAAGTCATTCAAAGCATCAAAGAAAATCCGAACAGCAGAAGAATGATTGTTTCTGCATGGAACCCAAGTGTCCTTCCAGACCCTAAAACTTCTTTTGAAGCGAATGTAGCCAACGGAAAAGCGGCACTCCCGCCTTGCCATGCTTTTTTTCAATTTTATGTAGCAGAGGGTAAGTTGTCATGCCAACTGTACCAGCGATCCGCCGACATATTTTTAGGCGTCCCATTCAATATTGCTTCTTACGCCTTACTCACCATGATGATGGCCCAAGTCTGTGGTCTTGAAGCAGGAGATTTCATTCACACTTTTGGTGACGCCCATATTTACAACAACCATATGGAGCAAATTGAACTCCAACTCAGCAGAACACTCAAAGACCTGCCAAAAATGACTTTAAATCCTGAAATTTAAGATATTTTTGATTTTGACTTTGAAGACTTCACCCTAGAAAATTACGATCCACATCCCCACATTAAAGGCGCAGTAGCCCTTTAAGCTATGAGAGAAATTTGTATGATAGCTGCAGCGGCAGAGAACAATGCCATTGGAAAAGACAATGACTTACTATGGCACCTCCCCTTGGACTTTAAGCACTTTAAAGCCCTTACAAGTGGCCACACTATTATCATGGGACGCAAAACCTTTGAAAGCTTTCCAAAACCTTTACCCAATAGGAAGCATCTAGTCATTACAAGAAATAAAGACTACCAGATAGAAGCCCCAGACTGCGCCGTACACTTCTCCCTAGAAGCCGCCTTGGAAGCTTGTAAAACAGAAGCAAAGGTATTCATCATTGGGGGTGGTGAAATATACAAAATAGGGTATCCGTTGGCTACTTCCATAGAACTCACTCGGGTACATGTGAGCCTCCCGGCCCATGCCTTTTTCCCTGAAATAGCCCCCAAAGAGTTCGAGTGCATTCAAAAAACGCCTATGCCTGCAGACGACAAACATGCCTATGCATACACCTTTGAGCGCTACGAAAGACGTGACTAATTGGGCTTAAAATTCCGTGCTGTAATGAAGCCTAATGTGAGGCGCAGTAGGAATAAAACTTTTCAATACATCTGTAGCACTATTAGAGTAGAAATCATGGCTTACAGTGCTGAGAATTGGACTGTCTCCGGCCAAACCTTCAGTAGTAACCGAACCGATCAATAAACCTTCTTTTTCCAATACATTTTTGGTCTGCCTGGCAACAGCGCCAGCAGCATCTATAATTTCAATACGAGTCGAAAGTATTTTTTTTATGGCAGGGATTAAATAAGGAAAGTGCGTACAACCTAAAACCAAGCGGTCAATCCCTTTTTCTTGCATGGGTAATAAATACGATGTCAAAAGTTCAGCCACCTCCTCTCCGTCTGCAAAACCACCTTCGATTAAAGCGACCAATCCAGCGCCTTCTTGCTCAATAATTTCAACTCCTGAGGCATTCTCTAAAGCGGTCTTATGAAATAAAGCACTCCCAAGAGTTCCTTTTGTAGCCAATAATCCCACTTTGCCTGTTTTAGTCTCTAAGGCTGCAGGTTTTATAGCGGGTTCAATCCCAATAAAGGGAATGGGATAAGTATCCCTAAGTATTTTTATAGCATTGGTAGTAGCCGTATTACAAGCTACTACAATTAATTTACAACCCTTGCCTATTAGAAACTCTGTGTTCTTGATAGACAAAGCTACTATAGCTTCTGGACTTCGCTCTCCATAGGGAGCGTTGGCACTGTCTGCCACATAAATCGTAGACTCTTCAGGAAGCAGCGCATGAACCTCTGACCATACCGAAGTGCCTCCCACACCGGAGTCAAAAAAGCCAATAGGACCAAGCGAATTACTCATACCTCTAAAATAAAAAAACCGCCTCTAAAGAGACGGTTTTATTTGAACAAAGATGGGAAAATCTCTTAGAATCCCAATTCTTTTTTAACGTCTGACATTAAGTTTTTTCCTCTAGACACCAATAAACCATATCCTTGAGTAGCATCTAACACATAGTCAAATCCTTGCGCTGTAGCCACTTTTTCAATAGCTGCTTTAGCTTTTTCAGAAATAGGCGCAAATAACTCTGCTTGTTTTTTCTGAAGTTCCTGTTGGGCTGCTTGCTGGGCTTCGTTAATTGATTTTTCAAAACCTTGAAGCTCTAGCGCTCTTTTTTCGTTTTCTTCTTGAGTTTTTGAAGCAGACTCATTAGAGTATAGGGTGTACTTATTTCTCAACTCAGTCATTGAATCTTCAATATCTGCTCTGTAGGTTTCTTGCAATTTCTTTAGTTCTGCATCTGCCGCCTTCATCTCTGGCATTTCAGATAATAACGCTTGTACATTAATATGCGCTACTTTGCTTTGGGCTTGTGCAAAACTTGTCGCAGCTACAAATAAAAATAATGCAACAGCTATTTTCTTTAAATTCTTCATCGTGTTAATTAGATTGATTGTTAATTTTTTGTTTGTTGTTAAATATAGTGTTCAAATATAAAATTTATTCTGTTATACTGTCTTTTTGTTGGACAGGAAGTTTGTCAGATTTCTTTTTTTCTCTCGCTTCTCTTAATTTTTTCTTTCTGAGTTCATAGGCTTTTTGCCTATCTTCCCTCAGTTTCTCTTGTGCTGCTTTCTTTTCAGCAATCTGTTGTTCCTTTGATTTTACCTTTTCAAGATCCTCTGCCGCTTTAGCTTCTAAGGCTTCATTGACAGGAACCTCTTCTGCTGGACCCTGGTTTATTTCTGCATCACTGAGCCCCATATTAGCACTCATATCTTGCCTACTCAAGGCTCTGACAATTAAATTACTCAAATTAAAACGTTCGTTGGCAAACAAAATAGTGGTACTACCATCTGATTTATCTAGAATGAGATCGTATCCCTTTTCTTTTCCCAACCGCTGCACCTCATTAAAAACCAAGTCTTGAATAGGCTGAACAATGGAAGTTCTCAAAGCAAACAAATCTCCCTGAACACCAAATCGCTGTTGCTGATAAGCGATCAAAGACGCCTTAGCAGATTGAATCTCCAGCGCCCTTTCCTCTATTAAAATGGGCGTTAACAATGCCTTTTGAGACGCTAATTCGCTCTCCAAGGTTTCTATTGCTAGTTTTCTAGCAGCTATTTCCATTTGCCAACCACCGACGCGTTCTTCTAATGAACGTTGCGCCTCTAAATAAGAAGGCAATTTAGACAATATATAATCCATATCTATATAGGCTACCCTAGCTTGTCTTTGAGCGTGAACGCTACTTAAACCAAGCCAAAAAACAAATAACAGGTATGTGATTGTCTTTGAGATTCTCAAATATAATAATTATTAAAAACGCTGTCCAATAATAAAGTGGGTCTGCCATCCGGAAGGTCCCACGGAACCAGGCTGATTGTCTGCGTCAAACCCATAACCAAAGTCAATTCCCAATAAACCAAAAGCAGGCATAAAAATACGCACCCCTACTCCAGCGGATCTTTTTATATCAAAAGGATTAAACTCTTGAATACTGTTAAAAGCATTTCCACCCTCCAAAAAGGCTAAACCGTAAATTGAGGCAGAAGGCTTTAATGTAATAGGATAACGCATCTCCATAGAGAACTTATTGTACACCACACCACCTTCTTGTTGTCCAGTAGTAGGGTCTATAGGGGTTAAAGATTGGTTCTCATAACCTCTAAGTTGTACTACTTCTCTTCCATCTAAGGTAAAATTCCCAAGCCCATCTCCACCAACGAAGAAACGCTCAAAAGGTACATTACCAATATCTGGATTGTAGTTTCCTAAGAAAGCAAATTCTGTGTTTGTTCTCAAAATTAGCTTACCGACAATTCTACTATACCAGTCTCCCTTGAAATTTAATTTATAAAATTCCAACCACTTAAAACGAGACTCCTCTAATGTTTCCAATCTTTTTAACTGACTCGCTGTAGCGTCTCCAGTAGATCTCAAATCTATAATTTCGTCACTTTCTTCTTTAATCGCTTTAAAATCTTTAGATCCCAATAAAGAAAATGGCGGGGTGAATTTAGCCAAGAATTCAAAACTAGACCCTCCTGTTGGAAAGATAGGGTTTGGACCTGAAGATTTTCTGGAAAGACCAAAAGTATAGGTCAAAGAGTTAGAGGTTCCATTTCCAAAATTAAACAATCCTATATTGTAGTTCTGAAAATCGTATTGTTGGTAACCCAATGCATGAGACACGGAGAAGTAATCATCTGGCCATTGAAGGCGCTTGGCCAACCCAAGAGAAACACCTGTAATAGAAAACTGCCTGTCTTTATCTACATCTCTCGCCACAAAATCAAAAGAATACTGCTGTGTTCTGGATAGAGATACATTAAATCTGATCGGTTTTTTACCACCCATCCAAGGCTCTGAAAAATTTAAACTGTAGACCTTAAAAGTCCTACTCGCTTGTAAACGAAGGGCAAAAGTTTGTCCGTCACCCATAGGGACAGGCTTGTAGGCTTCCTTGTCAAAAATATTTTGCAAGGAGAAGTTACTAAAAGAAAGTCCTAGGGTTCCAATAAAACCACCTCCTCCATAGCCCCCTTGAAGTTCAATCTGGCTGGATCCAGCTTCTACCAAACTATAGGCCAAATCTACCGTACCTGTATTGGGATCTGCGTTTTGAACATCAGGTGAGATTTGCTCAGCGTCAAAAAAGCCCAGCTGACCTAATTCTCTAATACTCCTAATAATATTATCCTTGGAGTATTTCTGACCAGGACGGGTCCTGAGTTCTCTGAAAATAACATGGTCATTGGTTTTGTCATTTCCTGTAATAGTTACATGGTCCAGGAAAGTTTCCTTCCCTTCTATAATTCTTATTTCAAAATCTATGGTGTCATTTGCTGCGGAAACCTCTACGGGATTTATACTTGAAAACAAATATCCATTGTTCTGATATAAGTTTGTAATGTCTTCTCCATCTGGCTTAGTGTTGTCTGCAATGCGCTTTCTCAATAAAACACCATTGTAAGTGTCTCCTTTTTTAATCCCCAAAATCTGTGACAAGCCCCTATCGGTATAAACAGTGTTTCCTACGAAATTAATGTCTCCAAAATAATACTTGTCCCCTTCCTCTACTTTTATTTTTAAGGCAATGTTTTGGTCGTTTACCTTAGTAAAGGTGTCCATTAAGATCCTAGCATCCCTAAAACCATTTTCCGCATAGGCATCTTTTAGGCCCTGTAAATCCGCTTGATAATCTTCGGGTATATATTTAGATTTCTTCCAAAACCTATAAAAAGCTTTTTCTTTGGTTTTCTTCAAGGCCTTTTTAAGCCTAGCTGCACTTAACGCCTCGTTTCCTTCAAATTGGATCTCAGAAATTTTAACCTTAGCACCCTTGTTAATATTAATGACCATTTTCTGAGCATTGGTCTCGGTGGTATCTGCAGCAGTAGCAATGGTTACTTTAGTATTTAAATAACCCTCTTTTTTGTATTTGTTTTGGAGGTAATTTTTAGAATTAGCCAATAAACTCTCCGTAATTTTTTTCCCTTTCTTGAGGTCCGTATCTGTTAATAATGCGTCTACCTTTCTAGGCTTAACACCATATACTGTAACCTGAGATAAAGTAGGTCTTTCTATAATCTCCAACTCCAAAAAGACTTTTTCGTCTTCAATATTTGTGATGAAAAAATTAATATCACTATAGAGCTCTAAATCCCAAAGTTTACTGATCACCTCGCCTATTTCCTCTCCAGGTAATGTAATGGGTTGTCCTACCCTTAATCCTGTAAAAGTTTTCACTGTCTGGGCGTTGTAGCTTTGCAAACCAACCACTTCAATACCCCCAAGGATATATTTTTTACCGTCGTCGTATCCGCCCTCTTGGGCTAAAAGGAGGCTGCTGCTAAAAAAAAGAACCAATACCAAAAAGGCATTGGCTATAAATGCAATAAAATTTCTATTTACTGAGTTGTTCGCTTGTTTTTCCAAATCTTCTTTCTCTATTCTGATAATTAGCTAAGGCAGACTCTAAATGTGATTTGCTAAAGTCTGGCCAACAAGCTGAAATAAAATACAATTCTGCATAGGCTATTTGCCACAACAAAAAATTACTAATCCTGTGTTCCCCACTGGTTCTCACCAACAAATCTACCTCAGGCAGATCATGCGTGTAAAGATGGGTATTTATAATGGTTTCGTCAATGTTATCTGATGAAATTATATTATTTTTAACTTTGACACTAATGGCTTTTACAGCCTGAATGAGCTCCTCTCGGCTACCATAACTAAGGGCCAAACTAAGCGTCATTCCACTGTTGTTTCGGGTCTTTTCTATGACCTCTTGTAGTTCCTGAACGGCTTTTTTTGGCAAGGCAGAAAGATCTCCAATGGCATTCAATCTAATGTTGTTGGCCTCAAAGGTTTTTAACTCTTTTTTAAGGGATCTTATCAAGAGCCTCATCAATAAATCTATTTCAAATTTAGGACGGTTCCAGTTTTCTGTAGAAAAAGTATAGAGTGTTAAGTATTCAATTCCCAAAGAAACACAATGCTCCACAGTAGCACGCACTGTTTTAACCCCTTGTTCATGTCCAAAAGTTCTTGGCATTCCCTTAGCCTTAGCCCACCTTCCATTACCATCCATTATAATGGCTAAGTGTTTGGGTAATCGGTCCTTATGAAGTACAGTCTCTTTTTCCATTTTTATTCAAAACAATCCCTACAAGGTTTTCTTGAAAAAGTGTAGGTGAAGCTTATTCCAGAAAACACATACCAATCATTGTTATTTATATCTCCAAATTGGTAGACGGCAAAATTAGAATTTATTGGGTTACTTCCATCTAAATTATCCGTAAATGTGTACCTAACTCCAATTTCTGTCCCTAAAATGGTATTTGAACCTATTCTAGCTTTAATCCCAAAATGAATTGGAAGCGCAAAAGAAATGTCTTTTTTATTGGTATTCTTAGCCTTTCCAAACTCAAAATAATTGTAATCATACCTGAAAACGGTTAAACCTGAGTATAAATAAGGCGTAAATACTGGCCCAAATCTATGAAGGTTATAAGGCAAGAAGTTCACTTCCAAACCAGAAGACAGCTCCAATAAGCCTGTATTTCCATTCCAATTTCTCAAAATTCTAGCAGGGTCTTGGGCTTTCTTATCGTCAAAACTCAAATTAGTATAGCTCAATCCAGCCCTCCATGCGTATCGCTGGCTTTTATTCCATTTAAACAGCAAACCAAAGCCTAAACTAGATGGGCTAAGGTGTTTTTGAGATCCAATATCAGAAAGAGCGTTTGCACCACCTAACATGACTCCAGCTTCATAGGTCTGGGCTTGAACCATTGTGAGAGATAAAAAAAATACAAGGATGTAAAAACGCATGATCTAAAATTAAAGGCAATCATTAAACTGATAAGTCCAATCTAATTATAAAACAACTATACAGAAATTTTATTGTGACTTAGTTTCTTTTGTCTTCTCCCCACAAAAGTTTTTTACGAAGGGTTTTAAGAAAACTCTCCGAAGTGTAAGCCACCATCTTAAGCGTATAAGGGGCTTTTTTAATGAGCAATTCAGTGCCGTTATCTATACTTGCAATGCGCGAATCTAAAGAAACCAAATGCTGTGGTTCTCTTCCAGATACTACAAGCCTAATTTCCGTGTGATCAGCAATAATCAAGGGCCTAGCATTGAGGTTATGTGGCGCAATTGGTGTTAAAATAAGTGAGTTTGTTCCAGGAGCCATCACTGGACCACCGCAAGACAAAGAATAACCTGTAGATCCAGTAGGTGTAGCAATAATTAAACCATCTGCCCAATAAGACGTCAGGTATTCACCATCTAAATATGTGGCTACCGTAATCATGGCAGTAGTGTCTTTCCTACTGACAGTAATTTCATTTAATGCCACACTCACCTCTTCAAATGCTATAATGGAAGTATCCGAATACAGCCCCACCATAGTTCTTTCTTCAATACTGTATTGCCCAGCGACAAAATCAGTGATTACCTTCTGTACAGCAGCTACATCTATGGTAGACAAGAATCCCAATCTACCCGTATTGACACCGACCAATGGAATTCCAGAATCTTTAATGTAGGTAATGGCCTTTAACATAGTCCCATCTCCTCCAAAACTAACAAATAAAGACGTCTCACTATGAACCTCCTCCTGCTTAGAAAAGGTGTCTAAAGGAGCCAACAAAGCATTCAATGCTGTTTCCTGAAACAAAACTACAGACTCTTTAAAGCTCTTTTCAATAGAAGCTTTCCCCCCAACAGCATCAATAGCTTCTAGTATACCCGCTAAAGCTTTAACGGTAATTTCAGAAGGCAAATAGCCAAAAAGTGCCACATTTAATTGTGCCATATTATATGTTTAAATAAGTGTCTAAATAGGCGGCATTTTCTTTGAGCACACTGGCAAAAAGATCCTCGCCTTCTATAAAAGTAATCTCAAAACCAAAGCGTCTTAAGCCAGCCAAAGTTTCCTGAATAGGGTTTGGCGCTATTTTTATAAGTACATTCATCTCACTGTCCCATTCCCAGGTCACTAAGCCCAAAATATGCTGTTGTGTTTGCTCAAAAATGGTGATCAAACGCGTTAATGAAAAATCCAACTGGGCCATTTTTACTTCTATAACAACTCCTTCCTCTTCAAAGAGCGAGAGGGAAGCTGTTGCAGCTTTAAAATCATTTTCAAAAATATACCCCATAAATGCCCCCTCTTTTGTCACCACAGCAGCCATTGTCATTTGTAGTTTTCTAAGGTTCAATCCGTAATTGTACCAGTGGGTTTCTGACAAAACAGCGTCCGGGATAAAAGTATAGGACAGTTCCTCTAAGGAATTAAATTCAAGCGCACTTAAAACTTCTAAAGAAACCATTCCCAAAAATCGCTCTTGATCAACAACAGCCAACCAATCACATTGGGCCTGTTTAAAACGGCCTAAAATAATTTCCTTTGAATCTTGAAGATTCAAAAAAGGCAAATTATATTTAATTAATGTCTTCATAGTAAGCGATAAAATGAATCCCTGAGATGACATAAATACTCTTAGCTAACAACAAAAAACGTATTTGAGTTACATTAAAAGCACTATACCATTTAAAATTAATGAAATTACGATGGCTTTTTTTTGCAAATTACTAATTAAAAAATGGAATAGCCCTCGCTTATTTGTATTTTTGTCCCCGAACAATTGCAATGAATTCATGACAAAATTAAGTGTAAATATCAATAAATTGGCCACCCTTCGAAATGCACGTGGCGGAAATGTACCAAACCTTCTCTTGGCTGCCTCTGACATAGAACGATTTGGGGCAGAGGGAATTACTATTCACCCAAGACCCGATGAACGTCATATTCGCTATCAGGACGCGAGAGACCTCAAAAATGTGGTCACCACAGAATACAATATTGAGGGGAACCCCAACGAAAAATTTATAGCCCTAGTTTTAGCGGTAAAACCTACTCAGGTCACTTTAGTTCCGGACGGTGTAGACGCTATAACCTCGAATGCAGGCTGGGATGCCATTACACATGCAGACTTTCTTAAAGAAACCATCGCAACTTTTAAAGCAGCAGGGATCAGAACTTCCATTTTTATTGATCCTGTTGTAGCCCAAATAGAAGCTGCAGCGGCCACTGGAACAGACCGAATAGAACTCTACACAGAAGCCTATGCAGTAGGCTATGCCGCTGGAAAAAAAGAAACAGCCATTGCGCCATACAAAGCAGCCGCAACCAAAGCCAAGTCTTTGGGCTTAGGCGTGAATGCGGGCCATGACTTATCCTTAGACAACATCGCCTTTTTTAAGGCAGAAATCCAAGAATTAGACGAGGTTTCTATTGGGCACGCACTCATTTGCGAATCTCTTTATATGGGCTTAGAGAATGTCATTCCCATGTACTTAAAAGCCCTTTCCTAATGCCGTTATTACACGCAAACAGTTTTGGAAGTGGAGAAGACCTTGTTATCCTTCACGGTTTTTTAGGAACCAGTGACAATTGGAAGACTTTAGGTAAGGCTTACGCCGATGCTGGTTTTCGCGTACACCTTTTAGACCAGCGAAATCACGGTAGGAGTTTTCACAGCACGGAGTTTTCTTACGCCCTCATGGCAGAAGACGTCTTGGCCTACCTGTCAGAAAATGACATTGAAAAAGCCATTGTTTTAGGACATTCTATGGGGGGTAAAACAGCCATGTACCTTGCGGGAATAGCTCCAGAAAAAGTGCAAAAACTACTAGTGGCAGACATAGGCCCAAAGGCATACCCGCCCCACCACAAAATTATATTAGACGCTTTAGGCACCCTGTATAATAGTCAAATAAGCAGTAGGACTCAGGCAGAAGAAATCTTGTCCGTACAAATTAAATCTGCTGGCGTGAGGCAATTTCTACTTAAAAACCTCTACAGAAAAACACCGGATACTTTTGGTTTCAGGGCTAATATTCCAGTGCTTTCAGTTGCTATGAATGCCATTGGAGAGGCACTCCCAAAAGAATTCAAGTTCGAAAAACCCAGTATGTTTTTATCTGGCGCTCAATCCGATTATATTCTACCACAAGACCATCTGAGTATTTTAGTGCAGTTTCCAAAGGCACAATTCAAGTCTGTATCAAAAGCAGGTCACTGGCTTCATGCAGAAAATCCAACAGAATTTTTAGCCTACACATTAGACTTTCTGAGGAGTTAATCACCCCAAGTTTAAAAAATAATTAAGCCCTTTTTAAAAAGGAAAGACAAAAATTGTTGAACTTATTAAAAAGCATTACTTTTGCCCCCCATTAAAAGCCTTTAAAAAAAAGCAGTCAGCGCATGAAGATTACTAAGAAACAAATAGATACGTTAAACGCAGAGATTAACATTACTCTTGACCAAGCAGATTTTCAATCTAAGATAGACACCATCTTATTGGACTACAAAAAGAAAGCCAATATACCAGGTTTTAGAAAAGGTCAGGTACCAATGGGCATGATCAAAAAACAGTACGGCAAAGCAGTTTTAGTTGAAGAAGTAAACAAACTTTTACAAGAAAATTTAAACAGCTACCTCACTGAAGAGAAATTATCTATTCTTGGAAATCCATTGCCAAAGGTTTTATCTGAAACTTTTGACTGGAATGCAGCCACACTTTCTTTTGACTTTGAAATTGGACTTTCTCCTGAATTTGATGTGTCTTTAAAAACAAAAAAAGCCATTACCAGCTATAAGGTTGAGGCAGATAAAAAAATGGTTGCAGAACAGATATTATCTATTCGCAAACAATACGGTAAAATCACTCCAGAAAAAGCCGTTTCTGACAACAGTGAAATAACAGGTACATTCGTTTCTGAAGCAGCTGGCATAGACAAAAAAACAACCATTACTTTAGATCAATTAAAAGCAAAAAAGGCAATAACTTCTCTACAAGGAGCTGAAGTAGGTGCTACTGTAAGCCTTGACACCAAAGGACTTTTTAAAGAAGAAGCTACTGTAGCTGGTGCTTTTGGATTAGAAGCTGCTGAGGCAAAAGATCTAAAAACTACCGTTGTTTTTACTATTGAAGAAATTAACGAAAGAACTCCTGCTGCGCTAGACCAAGAGTTATTTGACAAACTTTTTGGTAAAGATGTAGTGAGCTCTGAAAAAGAATTGGGCCAAAAAATTAAAGAAGACGCTGAGAAGCAATTCGTACAACAAGCAGACCAAAAGCTTTTAAACGACGTTACTGAAGCTTTAATCGCTCAAACTAAATTTGACTTACCAGGTGAATTTTTAACCAAGTGGATCCAAAGTAGCGGAGAAAAGCCACTGACAGAGGAAGAAGCAAAAGCAGAGTACGAAAGATCTGAACAGGGACTAAGATACCAACTTATCGAAGCTAAAATCATTGAGGCCAACGCGCTTCAGGTAAGCTTTGAAGATTTGAAAAGTTTCGCCAAAGATTTGATCAAAGAACAAATGGCACAATACGGGCAACTAGATCCTAAAGATGAGGAACTAGACGGTATAGCTGCAAGGGTATTATCTAATCAAGAAGAAGTAAAACGTCTTTCAGAACAGATGATGAGCCAAAAATTAATCACATTGTACAAAGAGAAAGCCAACCTTAAAGAAAAAGCGCTTTCTTACGAAGATTTTGTAAAAGAAGTGTACGGTGCATAATTAGCCCAGCACTTTATATGCAATCGTATAAATTACCTATCTTTACGGTGCTAAAAGCTCATGCTATTAGCACCGTATTTATTTATCAATTAAGCAGCTCATATGAATTACGCACAAGAGTTTAAGGATTTTGCGATTAAGGATCAGGGAATTAATGGCAACTATTACGACGCTATTATGACCAGCATGTATCCTGTGGGAATGACCCCTAATATTATTGAAGAAAGACAACTAAATGCCATTGCTATGGATGTTTTTTCTAGATTAATGATGGATCGCATTATTTTTTTGGGTACAGGAATTAATGACCAAGTAGCTAATATAGTTCAGGCGCAATTGTTATTCTTAGAAAGTGCAGACGCGTCTAAGGACATTCAGATATACATTAACTCCCCAGGAGGAAGTGTATATGCTGGTTTGGGAATTTACGACACCATGCAGTTTATTAAACCAGATGTAGCGACTATATGTACCGGTATAGCTGCCTCTATGGCCGCTGTGCTACTATGCGCTGGAGAGAAGGGAAAAAGATCAGGACTCACCCACTCAAGGGTTATGATACACCAACCATTATCCGGTGCTCAGGGACAAGCAAGTGACATTGAAATTGCCGCTAAAGAGGTGTTGAAAATTAAAGACGAATTATATACTATTATCTCCAATCACTCTGGACAAACCTTTGACAAGGTGTATCAGGATTCAGATCGTGATTACTGGATGAAGGCGGAACAAGCCAAGTCTTATGGAATGATAGATGAAATATTATCGAGAGATAAAAAATAAACAACATGGCTAAAGACAATCTTGAATGTTCTTTTTGTGGTAGAAAAAAACCAGAAACCAACCTACTCATCGCAGGGATAGACGCCCACATATGTGACCGGTGTATTGCCCAAGCGAATGGTATTGTTGCTGAAGAGACAAAACAAGACCAAGTAAATGACTTATCAGAGGAACTTACCTTAAAAAAGCCCATAGAAATTAAAGACTTTTTAGACCAATTTATCATTGGTCAAGACCGCACCAAAAAGGTGCTGTCT
>JAQWTF010000170.1:0-2232 GCA_029242825.1 Flavobacteriaceae bacterium
AGGACAAGTGCAACAGAAAGCAGGTACAGGTAATGCTGTAGTGAAACCAGGTAAACTCTATGCGGTGCAACGCCATGTAAACTGACGTTTGAGGGCGGCAAGTTCGAGTCAGAGGGTAGGCGGTTCGAGCCTTGGAGTAATTCAAGGCCTAGATAAATGATAAGGGCGTTTTAACGTTACAGAATCCGGCTTATGGCCTGCTTTTTTTATTTTTCAAAAAAACTAAACACACTAGATCCATACCTTCTAGCTTCCCTAAAGTTAGGGGTTTCAGAGAGATCCATATGTTTCTCATGTTCAATGACTAGAACACCCCCTTCTGAGACTAATTCTTTCTCAAAAACCAATTTGGCAATTTGTTGAAATTCCTCCAAAGGCAAAGCATATGGAGGGTCTGCGAAAATAATATCGAATTTTTTAGGCGTTTTCTGGAGGTAGGTGTAAACATCACTTTTAATCACCTCAATAGGCATCTCTAGTTTTTCTGCTACCTCAGTAATAAACTGAGTGCATCCTGCGTGAATTTCCACTGCAGTAATCGCATTAACACCCCTTGAAGCAAATTCATAAGAAATATTTCCACTACCGGAGAATAGGTCCAAAACACTAATTTCATCCAAATAATACTGGTTGTTAATGATATTGAATAAAGCTTCCTTAGCCATATCTGTCGTAGGTCTAATAGGAAGTTGTTTGGGCGCTGAAATTTTTCGCCCCTTGTGTTGGCCTGAAATAATTCGCATGATTAAGCGTTTAAGGTGATTCTATCAAAGTGATAGTCCAATAAATGAGCTGGTATTTTCTGAGTAAAACTCGGCCTGTAAATACTACAATGATTAAGGTATTGTAATGCTTTTTTATAATAGGGTTCCGCCTCTGTGGTTTCCCCGTAAAAAAGCATATGAACTTCTTTAGGATCTAAATCTAATTGCTCTAAACTAAATAAAATGTAATAGAGCAGGTCTTCTGTGCTCCCAATGTGAAAACTATTAAAGAATTGTAGCTTTTTGTTTTCAATCACAGTTAGATTCAAAATGCCTTGATCTATATGGGCATAACAAGCTTTCTCTGAAGCTTCATGCTCAATACTCAGTAATTCCTCTAAATGCAGGGCAACGTGATGCTTGAAGTCAAAAGGTCCAAAACAATCAAAAATATAATTATTCGCTGCAGTAAATGGCACATATACTACAAGCATGTCTTTATGGGGAATGGTGTCATAAGCCAATTCATCATGGGGCAACAGCTGTGCGTTAAACTTTACGTAATCGTTTAATTTAGACGCATCGAATAAAGCCTGGGGCACAATATTGAATAATGCATTGCTGTGTATGACTACTACAGACTCATAGGTTCTGATTGGAACATGATGAGATTCTAAAAATTGACGCAAGGCTCCTTTTAACTCATTCTCAGAGAGTGGTGCAGAAAAACGCATGCGTTGTACCTCAATGAGCTCCTGACTTATTTTGTCTGTAATACAAAAAGAAAGTCCATTCAAACTCAATTGAATGGACAGTCTAGTATTTTGATATGAACGATCTTCCTTGTTCAAATGATCTCTAGTTTTGTTTTTTCTTATCGTAGATAGGAGGCCAGTTTCCACTGTTACTCACATCTACTAGAGAACCTACTATAATCTGAGAACCATTCACTTCATCTACACTCACCTGAGCATTTTCAGCAGCTAATAAATCTGGATCTTGGTCGTAAAGTATGGTCTTTTTGTCTACAGAAATTTTAAAAACAGGTACCCTGTAATCATTTTTGCGAATCACTTTTGCCTCCATTTTAAATTTCTCTCCATTGGCAGCAAAAGGCACATTCATCATGTTCTTATAACGCATATCATTTTTAAACAAAGAATCTTTTACGGAAACAAACCCAAGGGTATCAATGATTTTAACCTCTTTAAGCATGTCTATTCTATACACTTTGTTGAATTCGTAAAAAGAAGAATCTCTTTGTTGTGTAATAATATATTGAGAACTATCTACAAATTGAACCAAAGCATTAAAATCTGCAGCGTATTCTCCTTTAACTGTTTTGTGTGCTTCTTGAGCATTACGAATGTCTTTCATGACATTAATTACTGCTGTAAAACGCTCTTGCTTTACTTTTTTAAATTCAATAGGGGCGTTTACAGAAAGGTATATCATGTATGCAAATACAATCGAAAGAACCCAAAGTACAAGTTTTAATACAGTCTTCATTATAATAGTCTTATTTAAA
>JAQWTF010000022.1:0-7360 GCA_029242825.1 Flavobacteriaceae bacterium
TTTTGTTTTATGAGCTCAGCGATACCCTTAGGCAATTCATCTTCCCAACCAGGGGTATTGTTGGCAATCATTTCAAATACCTTTCTGGAAAAAATATCCAATACTTCTGGTTCGTAATCTATGATGTCCATTACTTTGCCATTGTATTTAAAGAATTTATAAAGCTCCTTCATTCTTGGGTGAACCTTTACGCTGTTTGAGGTCAGAATTTCACCAGTTTCCTGGTCTTTCATGGGATATAAATACACTTTAAGGTCTTTAAAGAACAGTTTTCCAAAAGCTTCTAAAATGCCTCCACTGAGGTGTCTGTAATATTTCTCGTCAAAAATGTCCACTAGGTTATTAACCCCCATGGTTAAGCCAATCTTAGCTTTTGTGTAATTATTGAAATACTCTACAAGCTTGTAATATTCTTGGAATTTAGAAATAAGTACGGTATGGCCTAATGAACAGAGAAGTTCTGCGCGGTCCATAAAATCCTGTTCGTCTATTTCTCCTGAGGCCTTTAAGTTGGATAAGGTAATTTCAAATATAACAATCGTATTGTCAGGATCTACTGTAGCCTCTTTTCTAAATATATCGAATGACTTTTCAAACATATCCATATTAACCTTGGTAACGGGTCTGAAACTACCTCTCAAGGCAAGTATATTTTTCTTGTAAAGCACCGCTGCAGGAAGTAAGTTATTTCCGTCAGGACCGAACATTACTGCATCTGTCATATTATTTTTAATGAGTTCTAGACTCATTAACCTATTGTCTACATTCTTAAAGTTAGGCCCTGAAAAATTAATCATATCTATCTCTAGAATGTCTTTTTCAATATGATCGTATAAATACTTTAATATTTTTTTTGGCTTATCGTATTTGTAGAAAGCACCATAAATAAGGTTAACGCCCAAAACACCTAAGGTTTCTTGTTGGAGTCTTGCCTCGTTTTGCTTAAACCTCACATGAAGTATAATCTCATCTAATTCCTTTTGATTAGGATCTAATTGAAATTTAATTCCAACCCATCCATGTCCTTTGAATTTTTTGGCAAAATCTATGGTTGCTACAGTATTTGCATAAGAAAAGAATAGTCTGTCTGGATGAGATTTTCTACTAATTCTGTCCTCCATGAGATTCATTTCATGGGCCAGCATCTTTTTTAATCTTGGCTGGGTTACATATCTTCCGTCGTCTTCAATGCCATAAATGGCATCACTAAAATCCTTGTCATAGGCACTCATAGCTTTGGCTATAGTTCCTGAGGCGCCTCCAGCTCTAAAAAAATGCCTAGCAGTTTCTTGTCCAGCACCAATTTCAGAGAAAGTTCCATAAATGTCAGGATTCAAATTAATCCTGAGTGTTTTTGCCTTTGTAGAAGGTATATTGGTGAAAGCAGTTTCTTTTTTCAAAACAGAAGCCATGTAGATTGTTTTAATTGCAACAAAGTTAAAAAGATTGTAGAAGCTAATCCCTATTAAAATCATAAATTTGAAAAAAATAAAGCTTTTGACTGTTCGTTTTTTAGGTACTGGAACTTCTCAAGGAATCCCTGTAATTGGGAGCAATCACCCTGTGTGTTTAAGTGAAAATCCTAAAGACAAAAGACTGCGTGTATCTGTACTAATATCATGGGATCATTTTAATTATGTCATTGACTGTGGTCCAGATTTTAGGGCGCAAATGTTAGCGGCTAACCCAACATCTTTAGAGGGCTTAATATTTACCCATGAACATGCTGATCATACAGCTGGTTTGGACGACATTAGACCTTTTTTCTTTAGACAGGGTGCTATTCCAATTTATGCACACAAACGCGTATTAAAGTCTTTAAAGAAACGCTTTGGCTATATTTTTAATGAGGCCAATAAATATCCTGGTGCACCTTCAGTAGTTTCCCATAGGGTTAAAAAAAATAGTCCTTTTACGCTCAACGGAAAACAAGTTATTCCTATTAATGCAAAGCACAATACTTTACAGGTATTTGGTTACAGAATAGATGCATTCGCTTATTTAACGGATATTAAAACCATTTCAGCATTCGAAACCTCTAAACTATCAGGACTAGAAGTTCTTGTGGTGAATGCACTGAGAGAAGAGCCACACTACAGTCATTTTAATTTAGAGGAAGCCATAGTATTCGCCCAAAGGGTAGGTGCCAAAAAAACCTATTTCACTCACATAAGCCATCATTTGGGTTTTCACGATCAGGTAGCATTAAAACTTCCAGAAAACATTTACTTGGCTTATGATTCACTCACTATATCTATTTAACTATGAAGTCAAGAATTTTTATGTACCTGTTTATTTTCACTGCATTGATTGCACTATATCAATTTAAAAGTGCCTCAAATTATGTAGAAAATACACAGCTAGCCCTTGCAAAATACCAAGAAACTGCAGAAGAACAGATAAAAGTTTCTGCCAAGGTTAAATCCCTTGAAGCACAATTGGAAATGACTCAATTATTTGATCTAAAGTACAATCAAGAGGGACTATTGTTGTTGGAAAATCAGTATGAGGGACCACAAGAGATCAGTGATTTTATTTCAGATGCACTTATTCAAACTAATATAAACAAAGAATTACAACACGCTTTAATACCATTTAAGTCCAAAAAGGCAAAATTTGCGTTTAATTCCATAAAGGTCTTGAACCATAAATGGCTCATTGCAAACTTTACAGACGGTGCCATTTGGGGGGAAGCTATTTTAAAGTTTTCTATAAATAAGGACGTAGTTAATTTCACCACAGAAGACGCGTTTCTTTACAGATAATAATTACACTATTGTAACCATTCCAAAAGATCTGCAAAATTTTGTGGAGACACGCCATGTCCAATAGGGTAAGATTTAAAGCTGTGCTCTATTCCTATGGCATTGAGTTGTGAGGGAATTTTTTCTGCCCAATCAAACGGAATTACTTGGTCTTGTGTTCCATGTGAAGCGAATATATGGATATTTTTATAGGCTTCAATATTCCCTTTAGCTTCTGCTAAGGCCTCGTTAATATAGCCACTTAAGCATATAAATTTATGATAAAATTCAGGGTATTGGAAGGCCAATGCATAGCTTAAAATGCTTCCTTGGCTAAAACCTAATACGCAAATTTTATTCCTATCTAAATGGCTTTCTTTGCACTTTTCTTGAATAAAATTATGAAGTAAATCTCTGGATACCACCCCCTGCTCAAGATCTGACCATTTCCCCTTTTCAGCGTCAAAATTTATTGCATACCAGGCATTTCCATAAGGCTGCATAGGGTAGGGGGCTCTTACAGAGATAATATGATAATGTTCGGGAATTCCTTCAGCGAAAGAAAATAAATCATTTTCATCGCTGCCATAGCCATGGACTAAAAAGAGTGGAATAGCATTATCCTTTGAAGATTTGGCCGGTCTTTCAATACAATATAAAGGCTGGTCCATACTATCTAATAAATGTAAACCACTGTTGAAAGTAAGCTCCAATGAAGGGCAAGGAATTTTTAGTGTTTTGAATTGCGGAATAAAAACCAAACCCCCACAGTAATAAATACATGACGTATAATCCTAGAAAGGCAAATTCATTAAACCACTGACTAATAAATAGGGCAAATGCATGAAATAATAAATGAACTCCAAAGGCTTGTCTTATATGAAATCTAGAAAAAACCTCCGGCTTGTTATTGTGCATACTGATCGCTATTATAGCCCCTATTATAGTGAAGTAAGCGATAATAGCTGGCTTTTTGCCTTTAATTTCTTCTTGTATTCCCATCATTAAATAGTTGTAATATGTTCATTTACTACCGTTCCTATTGCCTTACCTTTTAATAGTGCTCCTAGATAAAGAGAGTTCTTGGAACTAGCATATAGATCTTCTACTGTTTGTGTGTATTCTATACTAGGATCAAATAGTGATAGATTCGCCTTGTGACCTTCTGAAATAGTAGGTTTCTCTAAGTTGAAGCGCTCATAGCCCCGCTGCAAAATTTCAACAGCTTGAGTTGTAGTGTATAATGAATTCAGTACGCCAAATGCAGCTTCTAAGCCTAAAGAGCCATAATGTGCGTGATCAAAAGCAATGTTTTTTAATTCAATATCTAACGGATTGTGGTCTGTAGTCATAAAATCTATAGAACCTTCTAACAAAGCTTTTTGTAGCGCTTTTTGATCCTCTTTAGATCTTAGAGGAGGGGTTATTTTAGCATTTGTGTCAAAATCAATTAAGGCACTTTCATTGGCAAATAGGTGGTGTAAAGACACACTACAACTAATATCTAAACCTTCTTTTTTAGCTGCTTTTATTAATGATACACTCTCCTTTGAAGAAATGGTAGGAATATGTAGTTTTCCTCCACTATACCTTAAAAGATGAATATCTCTTTGAATTTGTAAGTGCTCAGATAAGCTCGGATCTGTTTTTAATCCCAGTTGAGTAGCTACCACGCCTTCATGGGCCAAACCACTATTAGAGATTTTAGATGTTTTTGGAAAGCTAAAAACCAATCCATTGAATGATTGTGTGTATTGCAGCGCAATTTTGAGTAAGTTAGGATTATCAATCGGGGCGTTGTAATCATAAAAACCTATGGCCCCTTGTCTTTGCATGTCGAACAACTCGGCTAAATCCTGACCTTTTGCTCCTTTTGTTAGTGTCCCTAAGGGGTGAACATTTATTGGGGCTTTCAATGCCGCATTTCTAAGATATCCAATAGCGTTCTGTTGGTCGGGTACCGGATCTGTATTGGGATTTAAAAAAACAGTACTAAAACCACTTTTGGCAGCTGTTAAAACACCATTTTTAAAATTTTCTCTGGACTCATATCCAGGTTCTCCAACACTAACACCAGTGTCTAACCAGCCAGCTGAGACATGTAAGTTATTTAATGCAAGCGTTTGGTCTGCTTTAAAATCTTTAATTTTCGGGCTTATTTTTATGATAACACCGTCTTTTACGGCTATATCTACTATTTTTAAATGAATACTTGGATTAGATTCTTCTACTATTGTGGCGTCCTTAATTAATATATTCATTAGAGTAGATTTAGATGTGAGCCTTTAAAAGTCATACAAAAATAACAAACCATTTACAATTGTCAATTCTAATTGGTTAAATATCGCTTTTCGTTTATTTAAAAGAAGGTCCAATGGTGTTTAACAAGACCTTTTTCATTATTTCATATCCCTTTTCGTTAGGATGAACACCGTCAGAACCCAAAGATAATTTTAAACCATTTTTATCATCAGACATTTCAGAGAAATAATCAATGTATTTATAGTTTTTTTCTACTGCTAATGTCTTTAGCATGTTATTTAGAGCTAGAATTTTTGGTACAGGTTTTAATCCTGGTTTCCATGGATAATCATAAACAGGCAATACACTGCACAAGAACACCTCAATCTTATTTAAGGCAGCCAATCCAGCCATACTTTTTATTTGATTAAAGATCTCTTGAACACTCATGGGGCCAGTATTTCCAGCAATGTCATTTGTGCCAGCTAGAATAATCACTCCTTTGGGCTTGAGATCTAATACATCTTGTTTAAAACGGACGAGCATTTGTGGGGTAGTTTGGCCACTGATCCCTCTGTTAATATAATTAGTACTGCCAAATAAGTTTGGGTCAAACGACTTCCATCCCTCTGTAATAGAATTGCCCATAAACACTAGTTTTACAGGTGCATTGTCTGCTATAATACGTTCATTTTCTGCTTTAAAACGCGCTACATTTGCCCACTCCTGAGCATTTATTTGGCTAAATATTACACAGGTCAAGAGGCTTAACAATGTTTTCATTTAATTCGTGTATTTAGCCGCTTTATTCCCTGGAAGACTATTTTTAATAAACTGACGAATATCTTCATTCGCGTTTTTTAGATCTTCTCTTCTCAAGTACATCATATGACCGCTTTCATACCCTTTAAAACTCAACCTGTTTTTCATTCTTCCAGAAGGGTCTAACTGCCACATATTGTATTTTGCGTTAAAGTAGGTGGTAGCTCCGTCAAAATAACCAGACTGCGTCATGACATGTAAATAAGGGTTTTGCGCCATGGCTTGTCTCAGGTTTTCTCCTGTGTTGTCTCCACTTCTGTCCCAGGGACGTACAGGGCCAAACATATTGTATTTAATGTCAGTTTTAAAGTTTAGTTCTTCTTGTAAGTAATAGTTTATTGCTGGCGTAAAGGAGTGTAACCATGAGGTGAGTTCAGAGTTATAGTCGGGTCTTTCACCAGCACTTTTTCGATCTATTCCTAAATATCTTGAGTCCAGTCTTCCTATGGTATACCCGTCTTCTCTTAATAATTCTTTCCAGAAATAAGGGTAGGGGATCTCTAAATTATGATCGAGATAAACACTTGGCTTAATTCCTGAATAATAGCCCATTTTTTCTGCTAAAGCCTCTTTCTTACTCGTTTCTAAGAAACCGCCCATGACCATTGCAGGTAAAACGGTATTTATGGTGTAAGCCTCCACTTCTTCTAATACTTCTGTAAGCGGCTTAGTTTGAAGCGCACTTGGAAGTTTTTTCTGGTACCAGGCAGCTGCAGCAAAATAAGGAAGCCTATTGGCTACTTCTACAGGACCTTCTCGGTCTATTCCAAGTTCTGTTGGAGAAACTAAAATAACGCCATTTAAATACATCCATTGGTTGTTTTGCAAGGCTAAGGCTAATCCTGAAACCCTTGTAGTTCCATAGCTTTCTCCAATTAAATATTTTGGAGATGACCAGCGGTTATTTCTAGTGACAAAGGTATTGAGCCACTCCGCTAAATAAGCAATATCTGCATTTACGCCAAAAAATTTACTTCGGTCTATCTCTTTTCCGGTAGCTGGAATGGTTCTTGAATATCCCGTATTTACGGGGTTTACATATACAATATCTGCAATATCTAGAATAGAATAAGGATTGTTAGATATTCCATAGGGTTGCACGGGGTATCCTTCTGAATCAATGTTTAATACTCTAGGACCTGTATAGGCCAAATGCATCCAAACAGAACCTGAACCCGGACCTCCATTAAAAGATATCACCAAAGGTCTTTGGGATCTATTACTCACATTGTCTTTGGTGTAATAGGTATAATGTAAACTAGCGATAGGATCACCATTTTCATCCCAAACAGGTTGTGTTCCTGTAGTGGCTGTATAGTTAAAGGAATCCGTTTGGGTAGTGAGCTTGTGTTTTGTAGTTACTGTAGTATCTACAGGAAGTGTCCTACTTTGACTCCAACAGATTGCCGAAGATGAAAAAAGAATGACAGAAAAAAATACTTTGAATCTCATAGTGGATGGTTTGGTTTTTTATGTCACCTAATTTAATAAAATAAATTGAAATTAATAGGTTTAAAACCCTTCAAAAACACCTAATCCAAAAAGGGCAAAAT
>JAQWTF010000025.1:0-7785 GCA_029242825.1 Flavobacteriaceae bacterium
AACGTATACCGTTTATATGGATCAGGTAGATGGATTACAGGAGCCTGCTGCCTCAAGCATTACAGAAACTAGTTTAGAAGTAAGTGCAGAAAAGGATACAGTGTACTATTGGAGGGTGAAAAGCTCGGATGGAGAAAATAGCGCCTTTTCTCAGATATATGCCTTTAGGACAGATTCTTAATAAATACTTATGCTTCTAGTAAAGGAAGTGCTCTTTCCAAAGCCATCCCTCTAGATCCTTTAATTAGTATAAGTGAAGGGTCAGATTTGAAGGAGCTGTTCTTTTGTTTAAAAGCCTTAAAGTTGAGGTAGCTTTCAAAATCGTTTTTTGTGTTATGGAATAAAGCACCTATTAGAACAATGTGATCTATTTTAGATAGTTTCAGCTGATTGACAATGGCTTGATGCTCTTCGTGAGCTGTTTCACCCAGTTCAAACATGTCTCCTAGTATAACTATTTTATTTTTTAAAGCGGGATGAGATAAGTTTGAGAAATGTTTAATGGCCACTTCCATACTACTAGGGTTGGCATTGTAGGCATCTAAAACTACCTGATGTGGCCCAATTTTTTTTAGCTCAGACCTGTTATTATTGGGCTCGTAGGTTTCAATAGCATATTTTATGTCATTCATCTCAACGTCAAAAAAGCGACCTATGCTGGCTGCTATCATACAGTTTGTTACATTATATGCACCGTACAGGGAGGTGTTTATTGGGGTTCCTTGAAATGCTAAACTCACAGTAGTATTGCTTTCAAGATGGTTGGTCTGGTAGGTGTTCTCTTGATTATTTCCAAAAGAAACTCCGTATGGGTATTCCCTTATTGCAGCAGTTTGTATGGGGTCTTCGCTATTGTAGAGTATGGTTTTGTTATGAGCTTTTAAAAATTGATATAGCTCACTTTTTCCTTTTATAACCCCTTGAACTCCGCCAAAACCCTCTAAGTGTGCTTTGCCAAAATTGGTAATACATCCAAAGTCTGGTTTTGCTAATTCACATAAGAAAGCAATTTCTTTTTGGTGGTTTGCACCCATTTCTATCACAGCAAATTCAGCATCTTCTTTTATGTTCAAGAGACTTAGTGGAACACCAATGTGATTGTTTAAATTGCCTAGGGTAGCCGTGGTTTTGTATTTTTGAGATAAAACCCTATAAATGAGCTCTTTTGTAGTTGTTTTTCCGTTACTTCCTGTTAAAGAAATCACGGTTGCCTTACAATAATTCCTGTGATACGTTCCAAGTTTTTGTAGGGTTTCCAAGGTGTTTTTTACACAAATACACCCTGCAGCTTCTTTGAGCGATGGATTGTCTACAATAGCATAAGAGGCTCCTTTTTCGAGGGCCTCTAGGGCAAATTCATTTCCATTGAAATGTTCACCAGACAAAGCAAAGTAGAGGCAACCTTTTTCAATGTTTCTGCTATCCGTAGAAACAGTTCTGTTTTTCAGAAATAGCTTGTGGAGTAATGAGATCTCCATGAAAATTATTTAGTGCGCTTGTTTTTAGGTGTTTTATTTTGAATTTTAGATTTACTACCAATTCTTGACATAGCACATCTAAATCCAATAAAATCCGTAGCCATATATTGAGGTAGATACCTTCTTTGCGCTGGATCTAACCAAAAAGCCCTGTCTTTCCATGACCCTCCTTTATACACCCTTACTTCATCACTGATTAAAGTGCTTCTGTAATCTGAATTGTCATAGTTTCTAACCATTTCACCATTGTCGTTTGTGGTGACACTATTTTGAGGAGAATTGTACATGTTCCTTTTAGGTTTATCATCAGATACCCTCTCGTAATATTGTCTCGAAGAAGCCAAATCACCATCCCTGTAGCCACGGTTGTCGCTTTCAGAAAAATTTGACCTTAAGTAGGTGTCGTTTTTATCTAGGGCTGTTTTTTCAATTTCCCCAGGTAGGGTTTTTGCAATAATTTTTCCGTTGGGTAAGGTGTCAAAATCTACCTCATTTATGGCGACTTTAATTTTTCCATCTTTCCCAATAGCTGCCTTGTTAAAAACATTTCCTCTAAAGTAATTAAAGTCACTAATTTCGTCGTCTACTATTGGTCTATATACGTCTGCAACCCACTCGGCTACATTTCCACCCATGCCATAAAGTCCAAAGCTATTTGGGGCATGAAATTTAGTTTCAACAGTCACAGCGCCACCGTCGTCTGACCACCCAGCAATACCACCATAATCTCCTTTGGCTATTTTAAAATTAGCCAATTGATCACCAACACCTCTTTTGTCTGTATTTCTGGTGTATTCACCATCCCAAGGGTACTTTTTCCTCCCTTTGTAATTGTTGTATTCTCTGTCTCCAGATTGCGCTTGAGCGGCATATTCCCACTCTGTTTCTGTAGGAAGTCTGTAAGAAGGTAATAAAATACCGCTGCTTAGTTTTGCATAAACAGCTATAGTGTCTTTTTGCATTTTTCCTTGAAGGGAATCTATTTGACCTCCATAAGTAGAATTGGGCACGTTGAGGTATGCTTCTGTGTTAAACGCAGCGGCATTACCGTTTAATGGAGCGTATTTGGCGTCCTTGGAAAGGAACCCCTCGCGCTCTAAAATAGCCTCATTAACTCTATTGGTCCTCCATTTTGCGTATTGGTTTGCTTGAATCCAGCTTACTCCAACTACAGGAAATTCACTATACGCAGGATGTCTGAGGTAGTTAATGACTAAGTCTTCGTTATAAGAAAGTCTGTTTCTCCAAACTAAGGTGTCTGGAAGCGCTCCGTCGTAAATACCCTTAAATTTAAAATTTTCTGGAGGGTACACTTTTTTTATATAATTTAAATACTCCAAATACATACCATTGGTGACCTCAGTCTCATCCATGTAGAAAGATTGAACATGTTGTTGGCTTGGGGTGTTATTCCAATCCTTCATAATGTCGTCTTGGACTTTACCTTTTGTGAAGGTGCCCCCTTCTACAAAAACCAATCCTGGAGCTGTTTCCTGTTCTTTGAACGTCTTGTAGTTGTCTATTTTCCAGCCAGTTCCTCTTGAAACTGAGCTGCTTGTAGCAGATTTTTTACAAGAGGTATTTATAAGCGTCAAAGCCAGAAGGCAAAGACTAAAGTATTGATAGTTAATTTTCATAATTTCGCATTGTCCCTACAAATATAATATAGATTAGAGAGTCTAGAGTGTATTCAATAAAATTTTATCTCATTTCTGTGTTATTAGAACCCATTTTCATGTAATTTATTGTTCATTTAACCAAAGAATTAATTTAACGAATATTATATTTTATTTAAAAAGTAAATTTACTACTATATATTGCTGCAATATTTACCTTACTGTTACGTTATTTTTTTAAACCCTTTATGAAATCTTTTATTGTTATTTTATTTACTTTTTTAGGTTTTTCCAAGGCATTGTCTCAGGAGCAAAATTCCGTGATAACAACTGCGGTACCCTTTTTGAATATTGCATCCGATGCCAGGTCTTCTGGAATGGGAGACGTTGGAGTGGCCACAGCTCCAGATGCTTTTTCCATGCAATGGAATGCCTCAAAATATGTTTTTTCTGATAGAAAATCAGGACTTGGTTTGGGATATACGCCTTACTTAGAGAGTATTATATCAGATATAGCGCTTTTGAGCGGATACTATTTTAAGAAACCAACCAACCGCTCGGCTTTTTCTATAGGCCTGCGGTATTTTACCTTAGGGGCCATAGAATTAAGGCAGTTTGCTTCAGACCCAGGAGTGATCACAAAGCCCAATGAAATAGCTATAGACGGTAGTTATGCTTTAAAGTTGTCTCCAAGAATGAGCATGGGGGTGGCTGGACGTTTTATTAGATCTAATTTAAAATTTCCACAGGAGACCAGCATAGACAGCAGGGCTGCAAGCAGTTTTTCTGTAGACGTTTCTGCCTATTATCAGGGAGATATAAAAGCTTTTCCAGCCTTTGACGGCAGATGGAGGTGGGGATTGAATATCTCAAATTTAGGGCCTAAAATTGCTTATGATGCCAATGGTCAGGAAGATTTTTTACCTTCTAATTTGGGGTTGGGTTTAGGGTATGATTTTATTTATGGTCCCAATAGCATGTTAGCCGTTTCTATTGATTTAAATAAATTCCTGGTCCCTATGCCGCAAGATTACAATGAAGACGGAGTCATAGACAGCGCAGACTTAGCTGAGTTTCAAGAATTAGATTTTGTCAGTGGTATATTGGATTCTTTTTCAGATGCGCCAGGAGGTCTTTCAGACGAACTCAAAGAGTGGCGTCTAGGAATTGGCTTGGAATATACATTGAGAAAGATATTCATGCTTAGAACAGGGTATTTTACAGAATCGCAATTTACGGGATCCAGGCGTTTTTTTACCTTGGGTTCAGGGATTGCTTTTAAAAGTTTTCAAATAGATTTATCGTATCTTTTTTCCACGGCACAAGTCAGAAACCCATTAGAGAATACCTTGAGGTTTTCCTTGTCATTTAACTCCCCTAATTAAATCAATCTATGCCTGTTCAAACCCATACTTTTGAATACTCCCTTTTCGAGACCCTCGAGGAACTAAGTTCATCTTTTCAATCCCTAATGCAGGAAGCTGTTTTGGCTAGAGCAAATGCTTATGCACCTTATTCAAATTTCAGCGTAGGGGCAGCTGTATTGTTGGACAATGGCGTTATTGTAAGAGGGAATAATCAAGAGAACGCTGCCTATCCTTCAGGACTTTGCGCAGAGCGAGTGGCTATATTTTATGCCTCAGCCCAATATCCAGGTGTTCCAATCAAAGCCATAGCAGTGACCGCCAACACCCATTTGGATCCCTCAGAAATACCTGCCTCACCCTGTGGGAATTGTAGGCAAACTCTCGCGGAATACCAGCAGAAACAATCTACTTCAATTCCTATTATTTTTATGGGTGCTAGTGGGAAAATTGTATATTGCAACAGTGTTTTAGACCTACTGCCCTTCGCATTTAGCGCTAAATTTTTAAAATAAATTTGAGCTTAATTTATAATTAATCAATTAAACGTCAGGTACTTAAAATATTTAAAATACCAATCGGTATTTTAATGTCGCTTTTGTACTATCTTTTTAAGCAATCTTTTTTGCAGAAGTCATTTTATCTGTATTTTTGCTTTCCATCCAACGAAATACATATAAATATAAGTATATGAAAAAAGTAACTAAAGAGGTTTACCTTAAGTGGTATGAAGACATGTTGTTCTGGAGAAAGTTCGAGGACAAATTAGCTGCCGTTTACATCCAGCAAAAAGTAAGAGGGTTTTTACACCTTTATAATGGTCAAGAAGCAGTACTAGCGGGTTCATTGCATGCAATGGATTTGACTTGTGACAAAATGATCACTGCTTACAGAAATCACGTTCAGCCTATTGGAATGGGAGTAGATCCCAAAAAAGTTATGGCTGAATTATATGGAAAAGTAACAGGTACCTCTAAAGGTATGGGTGGATCTATGCATATTTTTTCTAAAGAGCACCGTTTTTATGGTGGTCACGGAATTGTAGGTGGTCAAATTCCATTAGGTGCTGGTTTAGCATTTTCAGACAAGTACTTTAAACAAAATGGCGTGACACTTTGTTATATGGGCGATGGTGCAGTGAGACAAGGATCGCTTCACGAGACTTTTAACTTGGCTATGTTGTGGCAATTGCCAGTAGTTTTTATCTGTGAAAACAATGGCTACGCTATGGGTACTTCTGTTGCGAGAACTTCTTACAGTACAGATATTTGGAAACTAGGTCTTGGTTACGAAATGCCCTGTGGGCCTGTAGATGGAATGGATCCTGTCAAAGTAGCAGAAGAAGTGAGTAAGGCAGTGGAACGCGCCAGAAGCGGTGGAGGTCCAACGTTTTTAGAAATGAAAACCTACAGATACAGAGGTCACTCCATGTCAGACGCACAACATTACAGGACTAAAGATGAGGTAGAGGAGTATAAGAAAATAGACCCTATCACTCAAGTACTCGATGTGATTAAAAAGAAAAAATACGCTACTGACGCTCAGATTAAAGCAATAGATAAGAGGGTTAAAGATTTAGTGAAAGAATGTGAAGACTTCGCAGAGGCTTCAGATTATCCACCAGTACAGCAATTGTACGATATGGTGTACGAGCAAAAAGATTATCCATTTTTACCTCATAAATAAAAGATATGGCAATAGTAGTAAACATGCCCAGGCTGAGTGATACCATGGAAGAAGGTACTGTGGCAAAATGGTTAAAACAAGTTGGAGACGTTATTTCTGAAGGAGATATTCTAGCAGAAATTGAAACTGACAAAGCGACCATGGAATTTGAATCTTTTAATGAAGGAACTTTACTCCATATAGGGATTCAAGAAGGAGATGCGGCACCTGTAGACGCTCTTTTAGCCATTATAGGCGAAAAAGGAGAAGATATTAGCGCTTTATTGTCTGGTGGTGCTCCAGCGGCACAAGAGGCTTCTGAGGCCAGCGTAGCCGAAGCAGCCGCTCCAGCAACCCCAGCAACAGCTGCGGCCTTGCCAGAAGGAGTTATTGTGGTTAATATGCCTAGACTTTCAGATACTATGGAAGAGGGAACAGTAGCTACATGGCTTAAAAAAGTGGGTGATGTAATTGAAGAAGGAGATATTCTAGCAGAAATTGAGACTGACAAAGCCACTATGGAATTTGAGTCTTTCAATGCTGGAACACTTTTACATATTGGTATTCAAGAAGGAGAAGCTGCGCCAGTAGATTCTTTATTAGCTATTATTGGCCCTAATGGGGCCGATATCTCAGCAGCACTTAACCCAGCATCTGCTCCTGCGGCTGCTACAACAGTTGCTTCTGCTCCTGTAGCTGCAAATGACGCAGCAGTTGCCCCAGTGGCAACACCAGCACCAAAAGCTCCAGTAGCTGCGGTAAATGGATCTGTTCAGTCTGGAAGAATTTTCGCATCGCCTTTGGCAAAAAAATTAGCTAAAGAGAAAGGAATTTCGTTGTCAGAAGTGAAAGGTTCTGGAGAGCAAGGTAGAATTGTAAAAGTAGATATTGAACGTTTTACTCCTGTAGCCGCTCAATCAGCTACAGCTACTTCAGCTGCACCTGCCTCTACTCAGGCGCCACTATTGGCCGCCGGAGAAGAGCATTTTACTGAGGTTAAAAACTCTCAAATGCGTAAGGTGATTGCTAAGCGTTTAGGGGAGTCTAAGTTCTCAGCGCCTCATTATTACTTAACAGTAGAAATAGCTATGGACAATGCTATGGCGTCCAGAGCTCAAATAAATAACCTGCCAGACACTAAGGTGTCTTTTAATGATATGGTTTTAAAGGCGTCTGCAATGGCACTTAAAAAGCACCCACAAGTTAATACGACTTGGCAGGGAGACACTACCCGTTTTAACAGTCATGTGCACATGGGTGTTGCAGTTGCGGTTCCAGATGGTTTGGTAGTGCCTGTGGTCCGTTTTGCAGACCAGCAGAGTCTGTCTCAAATTGGTGCTGCAGTAAAAGACCTTGCAGGAAAAGCAAGAGATAAGAAGTTAACGCCTGCTGAAATGGAGGGAAGTACTTTTACAGTATCTAACCTTGGAATGTTTGGCATTCAGGAGTTTACCTCTATTATTAACCAACCCAATTCTGCTATTTTATCTGTAGGGGCAATTGTTCAGAAGCCAGTTGTTAAGGGTGGTGCTGTAGTGGTTGGAAATACAATGAAAGTTACTTTGGCTTGTGACCATAGAACTGTGGACGGTGCTACCGCTGCAGCCTTCTTACAAACACTACAAGCCTTTTTAGAAAATCCAGTGACTATGTTGGCCTAGA
>JAQWTF010000037.1:0-4405 GCA_029242825.1 Flavobacteriaceae bacterium
CCTTGCTGTGTTCCCACCCTGGGGGATTCTGCAGGAGCTGGTCGTATAGGACTTGCCCATGCAAATATAATTAAACCTTAAAGCTTTCCGAATTTTTTAGGGATCATTTTAACATCTAATTTATATTAAATACCTTGTGAATTATAAATATACCGCAATGAAAATACCTAAAATATTAAGCCTCAGTTTTTTAAGCATTCTTATGTTTGCTTGTGGTGGTTCTCAAAAAAAATTACTACCCTACAGCTTAAAATTAACTAATAAAGACAAGCGCTATAGGCATGGAGATTGGGCTAGTTTTAAAGTAACCTCCAATGGGGATAAGGCCCCTGACAGCCTATCGTTTTTCTTGGACGGAAAAGCATTAGAAACCAAAGGTGACAGTGTTAAACTCGAAGTGAATAGCTTAGGCAACAAAACTTTAGAGCTGAGAATTAGCGGAGATAACGATGCTTATAAGCTTTCTGAAAAAATTAAAATTTTTGCAGAAAAAGGCCCAGAACTGTACACTTATACTATTTTAAATACTTATCCTCACGACATAAACGCCTACACTCAAGGTCTAGAGTTCTACAGAGATACTTTATATGAAAGCACAGGCCTTAGAGGTTATTCAAGCCTGAGAAAAGTAGACTTTAAAACGGGTGAAGTTCTCAAGAAATTAGCGCTTCCAGAAGCTATATTTGGGGAGGGTATTACCATTTTGAATGATCGTATTTATATGCTGTCCTGGCAAAGCGGTAAAGGGTTTGTATTTGATCCCCAAACTTTTAAAGAACTGTCGCAATTCTCCTATGGCCAAAGCAAAGAAGGATGGGGACTATGTAACGATGGCGAAAAACTCTTTAAAAGTGATGGTTCTCAAAAAATTTGGTTTTTAGATCCTCAAAATCTTAGCGAAGTGAGTCATATTGAATTAGCCACCAACAAAAGCTTTTTTAAGAACACCAATGAATTAGAGTATGTTAATAGCCTTATTTATGCCAATGTTTACCTAAAGGAAAGTGTCATGGTGATTAATGCCACCTCTGGTGCCATTGAAGGGGTCGTTAATTTTAGTGGATTAAAAAAATTGGTCACCCCCCACCCTGAGCTAGATGTTCTCAATGGAATTGCTTACCACCCGAAAAGAGGCACTTTTTTTGTCACGGGAAAGAAATGGGACAAAATGTTTGAAGTACGTATAGAAAAGAAATAATGTTTGAAAAAAAAATAAGGGTACAACAATGTGATTTGGATGAACTAAATCATGTAAATAATGTAAAATATGTAGATTGGGTGCAAGACATTGCGCTTTCCCACTGGAGAGAAAAAGCACCTAAAGAAATGCAAGAAAAATGGGCTTGGGTCATGACAAAGCACTGTATAGAATACAGAAAAGCAAGTTTTATAGGTAATAATATCAGTGTGAAAACATATTTAGAATCTTCTAATGGCGCCATGGCTACTAGAATAGTTGAGTTTTATAACGAAAGTGATAGTAAAGCCTCGGTAACCTCAACCACTTCATGGTGTTTGTTAGATGCAAATACGTTCAAGCCCAAGAGAATTCCTGAAAATGTGTCGGATATTTTTAAGGAATAGGCGGTAAGTTTCGTATATTTAAGTGATTATTATCACCATGGATAAACTAAGAATTTTAACAGTAGACGATCATGAAATGAGCATGATGGGATATAAATACATCCTAGAGCGCATAGATTTTAATGGTACCAGTATTCAGTTAGACACCGCAAAGAGTTTTGATGAAGGTAAAGAAAAAATTGACCTAAGCCTTTCTGGCTTTGGCTACGATATTATTTTTCTGGATGTAATGTTAGCCACATATGAAGAACCGGATGCAAAAAACGGTGAAGATTTAGGGGCTTATGGTAGATTAAAGTCTCCAGAAAGCAAAATAGTTTTTATGTCTAGTTTCTCAGATAGCTATAGGGTAAATAGCATATTAAGCAATCTTGATCCTGAGGGTTATTTGGTTAAATCAGATATAAACAAGGAGAGTTTAACTACTATGGTACACACAGTTATGACTAGTCCTCCTTTTTATTCTAAAGGAACTTTAGCCACAATTAGAAAAAGATTGGCGAATGATTTACCCTTAGATCAGTTAGACAAAGACATTATGCATTTATTATCGCTGGGGGTAAAAACAAAAGACATGACCAAGACTATTCCGCTTTCTTTAGCTGGAATAGAGAGTAGAAAAAGGCATATTAAATCACTTTTTGACATTGACAAGCAAAACGATCAGGCCTTATTACATCAAGCCAAACAACGAGGTTTTATATAGTTTACTACCAAAGTATATTCATTTAATTTTTCAACCTTACTTATTCTAAGGTCTAGCTATAGTCTAAGCCTTAAGTGCTTATATATCTTTGTCGTATAAATACAAATATTATGGGAGATATAAACGTGAATACCCTAGTGAAGATGACTACAGAAAAGCCGGTTCACTCTATTGTCTCTCGAATGGAAAGTACTCATATAGGCACAAACATCATAAATATTAACGCCTTTAGTTCATTTTTACTGTCCAATGGATTGCAATTCAATTTAGTAGAAGAAGTTCCTATGGTGCAGGGCAATTATATTGGTGTTGACGCTATGATCAAAACAATTATAGCTCAAGAACACAAAGCTCAGGTTAGTTCATTTAATTTACATTTTAAAGACTGCCTCATATCTATTGGTATTGAATCAGGTGCTGATTTAGAAAATGGGATTGAAGATATTCTATGCAATATTTACCAACACCTACCCTATATTTCAAAATTTGGCGACTGTACTCCTGAAGAAATTCATATAACCTTAGAAAAATCTCGATTACATAAATTAAATGCTTGTTTTGATACTTGGCGTTTGTACTTCCCTGAAGAGATAGAAGAATTTAGCTATCATTTACAAAATAAAAATGTTTGGGCTATTGGAAGTCAAAGCATTGCTATTTAAAGTGTATTTATAAATCTTATTTGGTTGGATTTATGGATAAAAAAAAAGGCTGTCTTAATTGACAGCCCTTTTTGATTTTTGGGGGGAATTAATCTAAGCATTAAATAATGCCCTATGACCCATTAACGCATTCACCTCATCTTTAACCTCTGCTATTGATGCTTCATTATCTATATCAGATAAAACCCTGTCTATAAGATCCACCACTGTTTTCATATCTGATTCATTTAAGCCTCTGGTAGTGATTGCTGCAGTCCCAAATCTAATTCCAGAGGTAACAAAGGGAGATTTGTCGTCAAAAGGAACCATGTTCTTGTTGGCTGTAATATCTGCTTGTACCAAGGCAAATTCAGCTTGCTTACCGTTAATCCCTTTATTTCTGAGGTCTATTAACATCATGTGATTGTCTGTTCCTCCAGAAATAATATCATAGCCCTTAGCTACAAAAGCTTCTGCCATAGACGCTGCGTTTTTCTTTACTTGTAACATATAATGTAAAAAAGGTTCCGATAATGCTTCTCCAAAAGCAATCGCTTTTGCCGCTATAATATGCTCTAAAGGACCTCCTTGATTTCCAGGAAATACGGCAAGATCTAACAAAGAAGACATTTTTCTTAAAGAGCCATCTTTTAAGGTAATTCCAAAAGGATTATCAAAATCATTTCCCATAAGTATTAATCCACCTCTTGGACCTCTTAAAGTTTTATGTGTAGTAGTAGTTACTACATGACAATGAGGAATTGGATCGTTTAGTATACCCTTCGCAATGAGTCCAGATGGATGAGAAATATCTGCTAAAAGTAACGCGCCAACTTTATCTGCAATAGCTCTAAATCTTTTAAAGTCTATATCTCTTGAATATGCAGAAGCCCCTGCAATAATTAATTTAGGCTGCTCTTTGATTGCAATGGCTTCAATATTGTCGTAGTTTAACAAACCAGTTTCTCTTTCTACGCCATAAAACGTAGGATTGTAGAGGCGTCCAGAGAAATTAACTGGAGAACCGTGTGTTAAATGCCCGCCATGAGATAAATCAAAACCCAATATAGTGTCTCCAGGCTTTAAGCAAGCGTGAAAAACAGCTGCATTAGCTTGGGAACCTGAATGTGGCTGTACATTTGCATAAGCAGCACCAAAAAGTTCTTTTGCGCGGTCTATAGCAATTTGCTCCACCTCATCTACTATTTCACAACCTCCATAATATCTTTTACCAGGATAGCCTTCAGCATATTTATTGGTTAATACAGAACCTGCAGCTTCCATTACTTGGGGGCTAGTAAAATTTTCAGAAGCTATTAGTTCAATGCCTTCTATCTGTCTGGCTTCTTCTTCTTTTATTAAATCAAAAATTAGGGTGTCGCGTTGCATAATGAGCAGTTTATAATTTAAGCCACAAAAATACGAATAGAAGGGCTATAAATGGTTTACTTGGCGTAAAAAATAAGTGTTTTTA
>JAQWTF010000114.1:0-2213 GCA_029242825.1 Flavobacteriaceae bacterium
AAATCTTTTATAAAAAAGGCTTCCAAACAGACAATTTCTACAGGATGTAGTATCTTGTAGCCGTTTTATAATGCAACTATGACTTTACTTATAATGGCTGCCGGAAGTGGTAGCAGATACGGAGGATTAAAACAATTCGACGGCTTAGGACCAAACGGAGAATACCTTCTAGAATACACCATTTTTAATGCTATAGCCGCTGGTTTCAATCACATAGTAGTGATTGCTAAACCAGCCAATACGGAAGACATTAAAGCCTACCTCTCTCAAAAACTACCAGAAAATATTGCTTTAACTGTTTTGGGTCAAGCCATTTCAGATGTTCCTGAAGGCTTTAGCGCACCCCCACAAAGAGAGAAACCCTGGGGAACGGCTCATGCCGTTTGGACAGCCAGAGAAGTAATTAAAACACCATTTGCTACGGTAAATGCAGATGACTATTACGGACCTGAGGCGTTTAAAGACGCTGGCGCTTTTTTAAACGCCCTGCCCAATCACCAAACCTATGGTCTGGTAGCCTATGAATTAAAAAACACCCTCTCTGACTACGGCACCGTGTCTAGAGGAGTTTGTGAAGTAAAAGACGGCGCCTTACATGACATTACAGAGCGCACGAAGTTAATCGCCTCTGGAGACCATGAAGCCACGGATGAGGATTCTGGATTAAAATTTCCGCTAACAACTCCAGTGAGTATGAATTTTTGGTTGAGCACCCCCTTTATTTTTCCAGCCATCACCCAACGTTTTGAATCCTTTTTATCTGGAGACACACCAGAAAAAGGCGAATTATATCTACCCTTCATTGTGGCAGAACAATTGGAAGCACAAGAAGTGAGTGTAGGGGTAATCCCAACCAGTAGCCAATGGTTTGGACTCACTTACTCCCAAGACAAAGCAGCCGCTATTGAGACCTTAAAAAATTTACATGAATCCGGAGTATATCCGGCAAAATTATGGAAGGCATAGACCATAAAAGCATCGCGAACATCCTTCGCCATTTCTTACCCCAAAGCAATGACTTTGAGGTGCTTCCCATCACACAAGGCCTGATCAACGACAGCTATAAAATTAGCTTTCCAGATCGGGCCTATTTTTTACAGCGACTCAACACCCAAATATTCCAGAACAGTGAAGACCTCATGTTCAATATTGGCCAGTGGCAACAAGCCCTAACGGGGAGCGGTCTTCCCGCGCCCACATTTCTAAAAACCACTCAGGGGGCTTATTTTGCAAGGGATGAACAGGGACATTTATGGCGTATGCAAACCTATATTCCAAACGCCATGGCCTATGACATTGCCCCAGACAAGAAAATAGCTAAAGAAGCAGGGAGACTATTGGGTCATTTTCACCACATTTCAAAAAACTTGAATACCCACACTTTTAAGACCCCCATCCCACAATTTCAAGACATTCATCTGCGGTGGCAACAGTTTCAACAGGTCTGTCACCAGGCCGATGCCAACAGCCTACAAGCCGCTCAAAAAACCATAGAAATACTGCACACGCTTAAAGATATTGCTTTTAATACCCCCAAGGGAGTCCCTTTGAGATTGTGCCATAACGACACCAAACTCAACAATATGCTCTTCCACGAAAAGCAGCACAAAGGCATGTGTTTGGTAGACTTAGACACCCTCATGCCAGGATTTGCCTTTTATGATTTTGGAGACGCCCTGCGTACGGTGGCTAATACAGCTGCTGAGGGTGATGCAAATACGCCTGTACTATTCAAAACAGCCCACGCCGCTTCTTTTATAAGCGGTTTGTGTGAGTGGCCGGAAGCTTTTACTAAAAAGGAGTGGCTCAATTTACCTTTTGGCGCCGTTTACATGCCTTTTCTTCATGGCCTTAGGGCGCTCACTGATTTTTTATCAGGAAACCTGTATTATAAGGTAAGCTACCCCAATGAAAATCTAGACCGTGCACAAAGCCTGCTTTCTTTTGCCCAAAAAGCATATGAAAAACAAGATTTCTTAACCCAGTCCATAGCAGAAAGCATATGAGATGGAGCGTCCTTTTTTTTATGCTTTTTTACAGCACTCTTTGGGGGCAAAGCTATGGAGGCCTCTCTATAGACAACGACTTATTCTTTGGTAAAGATTACTATTACTCTAGCGGGATTTTTCTTCAGTACGGAACCACCAAAAATGGCCGAGAAAAACCCCTAAATAATGAAGATTTATTTAAAATAGAACCAGCAATCAAAAAAC
>JAQWTF010000066.1:0-1952 GCA_029242825.1 Flavobacteriaceae bacterium
CTGAGGCTCTAGTACGGCAAAAGAAAGCACATCTGTCTCTTCTTGGCTGGCGTCTGTTCTTCCAGGCGTAAAAGGCACGACTATTTTATGCCCTCCTGCCGCTGCAGCTTGCTCTATTCCTACGCTTCCGCCCAGGACAATTAAATCTGCCAAAGAAACTTGTGCTGTATTTTTTGCGTTAAAAGCGTCTTTGATTTCACGGTATTTGTCTAGCACTTTTGCCAAGGTTTCTGGCTGGTTTACGGCCCAATCTTTCTGTGGGGCCAAGGCTATTCTTCCTCCATTAGCACCACCCCTTTTATCCGAGCCTCTAAAAGTGCTGGCAGAAGCCCATGCCGTTTGTACCATTTCTGTGTTGCTCAGCCCACTATTGGCCAAATCATGTTTTAAACTTTTAACATCTGCCTCTGCAATTACAGGGGTAGTAGATGCTGGAATAGGGTCTTGCCAAATCAAGGTTTCTTGGGGAACTTCCTCTCCCAAATAAAGTGATTTAGGCCCCATATCCCTGTGGGTTAATTTAAACCAAGCTCGGGCAAAAGCGTCTGCAAATTCGTCTGGATGCTCATAGAAACGCCTCGAAATTTTCTCGTAGATAGGATCTTCTCTAAGGGCAATATCTGAGGTAAGCATCATAGGGGCATGACGCTTACTGGGGTCATGTGCGTCTGGAACCGTTCCCGCGCCGCCATTATTTTTAGGTTTCCACTGGTGGGCACCTGCCGGACTCTTGGTAAGTTCCCACTCATAGCCAAATAAATTTTCAAAGTAGTTGTTGCTCCATTGGGTTGGGGTAGTGGTCCAGGTAACTTCTAATCCTGAGGTAATGGTGTCTCCAGCATTTCCAGTACCAAAACTATTTTCCCATCCCATACTTTGCGCTTCAATAGGTGCTCCAGCAGGCTCTGGACCCACATATTCATCTGGGTTAGCAGCTCCGTGGGTTTTTCCAAAAGTGTGACCTCCAGCGATTAAGGCAACGGTTTCCTCATCATTCATGGCCATTCTTCCAAAAGTTTCTCTAATATCTCTAGCAGAAGCCAAAGGATCAGGATGTCCGTCTGGACCCTCTGGGTTTACATAAATAAGACCCATTTGCACTGCAGCTAGTGGGTTTTCTAAGTCCCTGTCTCCAGAGTATCTTTGGTTTTCCAACCATTTGCCTTCAGATCCCCAATAAATATCTTGTTCTGGTTCCCAAATGTCTTCTCTACCTCCACCAAAACCAAAGGTCTTAAAATTCATGGATTCCAAGGCGCAGTTTCCTGCTAGAATCATTAGGTCTCCCCAAGATATTTTATTGCCGTACTTTCTTTTAATGGGCCAAAGTAACAATCTTGCCTTGTCTAAATTGCCGTTGTCTGGCCAGCTGTTAAGCGGGGCAAAACGCTGTGCGCCGGTGCCACCACCACCGCGGCCGTCTGCAATTCTATAGGTTCCGGCACTGTGCCAAGCCATTCGAATAAAGAAAGGACCATAGTGTCCAAAATCTGCAGGCCACCAATCTTGAGAATCGGTCATAAGATCGTATAAATCCTGCTTGAGCGCTTTAAGGTCTAGACCTTCAAAGGCTTTTTTATAGTCAAAGCCCTCATCCATAGGATTAGAAGCTTTGCCGTGTTGTCTGAGTATATTAATATTGAGCTGGTTGGGCCACCAGTCTTTGTTAGAGGTGCCTTTTCCTGCGGCACTTTTAACGGCTCCTTGAGAGAAAGGACACTTAGCGCCCCCATTTTCTGAATAATGTTCCATAATTGATGTGACTTTATATTAGACCACAACAAGTTATATCAGAATTAGATATGAAAACAATAAAAGCTATTGTTTTTTCTTATAATGAAATTGAACAGCTTTATTGACTAGACCCTGTAATAATCTGGTTTCCAGTTTTTAATAGCCATTTTAATCTCTTTTTGGCTCAACCCTTCTTTAATTGCTCGGTCTATAAGCGG
>JAQWTF010000071.1:0-27257 GCA_029242825.1 Flavobacteriaceae bacterium
GACAGGATTCAAACCTGTAACCTTCTGAGCCGTAATCAGATGCGCTATTCAGTTGCGCCACGAGGCCGTTGTTGTCCCTTGTTGGGGGTGCAAATATAATTCTTTTTGGGCTTGTGCCAAATACTTGTGTGAAATACTTACGAGAAATCTACTTGCTTTAAAATTTAAGCAAAAAGTACTGACGAGAATACGGTTCTTATTGGTTGTCTAAGGCACGTGTGGTCACATAATAGCGCCAACCTACTAACGCTAATTGCCATTTCTTGGCATGGGCTAAATCCAATCTTTTTTTAGTGAAAGAGGGGAGGAGTAGTTTGTTGAGTTGGGCGAGAATTTTAAACATTTGTGTGCTGCTTGTAAAAACGTTGGTTTCTTAAATACCATTCAAAGATACATTTTTTGAAATTGGCGGTTTCACCTCGCTTTGCTACTTTTTTTACAAAAGATTAGTAGGGGCTTTGCTATATTTGCTTCAAATTAAGACTATGTTAGACGCTTTGTTTATTGTTTTGGGATTGGTGGCTTTAATACTAGGAGGAAACTGGTTGTTGAAAGCAGCAGTTGCCTTGTCACTTAGGCTACAAATTCCTAAAATTGTCATTGGAATGACCGTAGTGTCTTTTGCTACCTCTGCGCCTGAACTTATAGTGAGTATAAAAGCTGCTTTGGATGGTTTTCCAGACCTTTCTTTGGGGAATGTTATTGGATCTAATATAGCCAATTTAGGACTGGTGCTCGGTATTACCCTCTTGTTAGGGGCTATGGAGGTGACCAAGAGTTTTTACAAAACAGATTGGCCTGTGATGTTTTTAGCCTCAATAATCTTCTTCACTTTTCTTTATATAGACGGACAATTAGTCTTCTGGGAAGGTCTTGTCATGTTTTCCCTGTTATTGGTTTTTTTATGGTACCTACTTCGCTACCAAGATAATGCAGTTATAGATGAATTACCAGAAGATGACGTACCCTTACCGCTACACAAGACTTTATTATATACGGTGTTGGGTGGTTTAGGACTTTGGGGAGGTTCAGAGTTGTTAATTTCTGGGGCCGTTGGTTTGGCTACCTTTTTTGGGGTGTCTGAGCGGATAATAGGAATTACGATTGTTTCTGTGGGTACGAGTGTGCCTGAATTGGCGGCCTCTGTTATAGCTGTCATTAAAAAAGAGAAGGCCATTTCACTAGGGAACTTATTGGGTTCAAACATCTTTAACATCTTTGGTGTTTTGGGAATTACAGCTATGATCACCCCCATAAAAGTAATGGATCAGGCGCTTTTGGCCTCTGACATTTACTGGATGCTTGGTTTTGCGCTCATAGTGCTTCCCTTAGTTTTTGTGCCTAGTAAAATGAGATTGGGATGGCGGGACGGTCTTATTCTGTTGGCCGGATACGCTGCCTTTATTTATGTGACTATTTCATAAGAAGCAAAAAAAAAAGGCATCCACTTTAGTGGACACCTTTTTAAGTAATAAGTGTAAGTGTGTTTTAAGAAATATTGGCAGACTTTACGGTCTTTACAATACGTCCGGCAATTTTATATGGATCTCCATTAGAAGCTGGTCTTCTGTCTTCTAACCATCCTTTCCATCCTTTTTCTACTGTGATAATAGGAATTCTAATAGAAGCCCCACGATCAGATACACCGTAGCTAAAGTCTTTGATAGAAGCGGTTTCGTGTAAACCTGTTAAACGTTGGTCGTTAAACTCACCGTAAACTTCAATGTGCTCTTTTACTACTGGTCTAAATGCCTCACATATTTTCTCATAAGTTTCTTTTGAACCACATGTTCTAAGAACGGTGTTAGAGAAATTTGCATGCATACCTGAGCCGTTCCAGTCTCCTTTAACAGGTTTTGGGTGGTACTCAATATAGTATCCGTATTTTTCTGTCAATCTGTCTAGTAAATATCGCGCTACCCAGATTTCATCTCCAGCTTTCTTGGCGCCTTTAGCAAACAATTGAAATTCCCATTGCCCACTAGCTACTTCTTGGTTAATTCCTTCAAAGTTAAGCCCTGCATCTATACATAAATCTGCGTGTTCTTCTACAAAACTTCTTCCATGGGTATTTCTACCCCCTACAGAACAGTAGTACATACCTTGTGGGCCAGGATAACCTCCTACAGGGAATCCTAATGGCAATTGGGTATTCTTGTCCATAATAAAGTATTCTTGCTCGAAACCGAACCAGAAATCATTGTCGTTGTCATCTATTGTAGCCCTTGCATTAGAAGCATGTGGTGTTCCGTCTGCATTTAAAACTTCTGTCATGACTAAATAACCATCTCTTCTTGCTGGATCTGGGTAAATAGCCACTGGTTTTAATAAACAGTCAGAAGAACCTCCTTCAGCTTGTTTCGTAGAACTTCCGTCAAAAGACCATACAGGACAGTCTTCTAATTTTCCAGAAAAGTTTTCTTCTACTTTTGTTTTACTTCTTAAGTTGGCTGTTGGTACATAACCATCTAACCAAAGGTATTCTAATTTAGATTTACTCATGAGTTGATTGTTTAAGTTTAACGACGCCATAAAATTATCATTTTTTAGCATAGTCATGTAAAAAGAAGGGGTGTTTTATTAAAAAGTTATTAATAATTTTTGACCCCTATATTTTTTAGGGGGTATATTACAAATAATATATTTATTTGGTTTTATTTTGCAGTATTGATAATTGGCTACTTATGAAAACAGATTTCTCCCAACTTAGATTTAATGCTTTGGCCCAAAGTTCCCAGCAAATATCTGTGCCTGTGAGCGAACCCAACAGAAGGTCTTCGCTTTTTGCGAGCCATGTATTTAATGATTATAAAATGCTCCAATACCTCACTAAGGACGCTATTAGTGCTGTTAGAGATGCCATTACTTCTGGGAGTAAGATTGACAGGAAGTTAGCAGATCAGGTAGCTGAGGGGATGAAAACTTGGGCCATAGAAATGGGGGCAACGCATTACACCCATTGGTTTCAGCCTTTAACAGGTTCAACTGCAGAAAAGCACGATGCCTTCTTTGATATTCAAGATGGCCAAGCATTGGAAATCTTTGGTGGAGCTCAATTGGTGCAACAAGAACCAGACGCTTCTAGTTTTCCTAGTGGTGGTATTAGAAACACCTTTGAAGCAAGAGGTTATACTGCTTGGGACCCTAGTTCTCCAGCTTTTGTATATGGTACCACACTTTGTATTCCTACCATTTTTGTTTCTTATACCGGTGAAGCTTTGGACAATAAAGCACCGCTCTTAAGAGCGCTGAATGCTGTAGATGAAGCAGCCACCGCCGTGGCCAAATATTTTGATAAAACAGTCACTAAGGTAAACGCCACTTTGGGTTGGGAGCAAGAGTATTTCTTGATAGACAAGTCCTTGGCTTCTGCAAGAATAGACATTACACTTACTGGTAGGACTTTGCTTGGCCATACGGCTGCCAAAGGACAACAATTAGAGGATCACTACTTTGGGGTTATTCCCTCTAGGGTGATTGGTTTTATGAGCGAGTTGGAGAAGGAGTGTATGGTTTTGGGTATTCCAGTAAAAACCAGACACAATGAGGTGGCACCCAATCAATTTGAATTGGCACCAGTTTTTGAAGAAGCCAATTTAGCAGTAGACCACAACCTTCTTTTAATGGATGTGATGGATAAGGTTGCAGACAAGCACCATTTAAAAGTGTTGTTTCACGAAAAACCTTTTGCAGGGATAAATGGTTCAGGAAAACACAACAATTGGTCTCTCGCTACAGATACTGGTATTAATTTATTGAGTCCAGGCTCTACGCCAATGAAGAACTTACAATTCTTGACCTTTTTTATTAACACCATTAAAGCCGTAGACACCTATGAATCACTTCTAAGGGCGTCTATTGCTTCTGCGAGTAATGACCATAGATTGGGAGCTAATGAGGCGCCACCAGCCATTTTTTCAATATTTATTGGAAAGCAGCTTTCTGCAGTGTTAGATGAGTTAGAAGGGGTGTCTTTGGGTAAATTATCTCCCCAAGAAAAAACAGAACTCAAGCTCAATGTAGTGGGTAAAATTCCTGAAATACTCATGGATAACACAGACCGAAATAGGACTTCTCCATTTGCCTTTACAGGCAATAAGTTTGAGATGAGAGGCGTGGGATCTAAAACCAATTGTGCCAAGCCCATGACAGTGTTGAATACTGCTGTGGCACAGCAGTTGCAATTGTTTAAAAAAGAAGTAGACCGCTTAATAGACCAAAAAGGGCTCAAGAAAGATGAGGCTATATTTAACGTACTCAGAGAGTATATAAAGTCTTCTAAACGCATTCGTTTCGAGGGAGATGGGTACAGTGAAGCTTGGGAAAAAGAAGCGGCAAAAAGAAAGCTCAGTAATCTCAAGACTACACCAGAAGCAGTGGCTGTGATGAGTGAAAAATCCCATGTGACTTTGTTTGAGCAAATGGGCGTGTTGAGCCCTGTTGAGCTAAAGGCCAGACAAGAAGTGGAGTGGGAAGCCTACGTCATGCATACCCAAATTGAAGGAAGGGTGTATGAGGAGTTGGTATACAGTCAGATTTTACCTTCTGCCGTAAGTTATACGAATGTGTTGCTAGATAACATAAGCAAAATAAATCTTGTAATGGAGCAGGTGACTGCCTTAGAAGAAAGTGCACAAGGTCAGTTATTTTCTGAAATTAATCTTCATGTTCAAGGGTTGAAAAAAAGCGTAGATACAATGACCCAGGCAAGGAAAGCAGCTAATAAATTAGCGACTACAAGCGAAAGGGCTCACGCATATGCCCTAGAGGTAAAACCCATGTTTAGTACTATTAGAACTCATGCCGATCAATTAGAAAAACTTATGAGTGACAGCCATTGGCCGCTGTTAAAATACAGGGAACTTTTACAAATTAGATAGTCCTTCAAAGGATTGTTAGTTATTGGGGATAAGTTTTGGGAATATTATGCCACAATAGCTTGAACTTTTTAAGGATTCCCTTATTTTTGCACAAAAGACGCATTAATGGATTCAAATCAACAGGGAAGGTATAGTCAAAGAGGGGTTTCAGCGGCAAAAGAAGACGTTCATAAGGCTATAAAAAATATAGATAAAGGACTTTTTCCAAAGGCTTTCTGTAAAATTGTCCCCGACCACCTTAGTGGAGATTCAGACTATTGTTTGGTTATGCATGCAGATGGAGCGGGCACCAAGTCTTCTTTGGCATATATGTATTGGAAACAAACTGGAGACCTTTCGGTTTGGAAGGGCATTGCTCAGGACGCGCTCATTATGAATATAGATGACCTTATTTGTGTAGGCGCTACAGACCACATCATGTTGTCTTCTACCATTGGTAGAAATAAAAATTTAATTCCTGCTGAGGTGCTTTCTGCCATAATTAATGGAACGGAAGAACTTATCAATGACCTTTCAAAACACGGTATTATTATTCATAGCACTGGCGGTGAAACCGCCGATGTTGGCGATCTTGTCCGTACCATCATAGTAGATTCTACCGTAACAGCGCGATTACCTAGAAGAAACGTCATTGACAACGCTAATATTAAAGCAGGCGATGTTATTGTAGGGCTGTCTTCTTCTGGACAAGCCACTTATGAGACCGAGTACAACGGTGGAATGGGAAGTAATGGTTTAACCTCTGCACGCCACGATGTTTTTGGTCAAGGTTTGGCACAGAAATTCCCAGAGAGTTTCGATCCTTCAGTTCCAAGTGATTTGGTTTATTCTGGAGCCCTTGGGCTCACAGATGCTGTAGAAGGAAGTCCAGTAAATGCTGGTAAGTTGGTGCTTTCTCCCACAAGGACTTATGCTCCAATCGTAAAGAAAATACTGAGTAAATACAATGCAGCAGACATTCATGGAATGGTGCACTGTAGTGGTGGTGCTCAAACAAAAATATTACATTTTGTAGAAGGGCTCCACATTATCAAAGACAATATGTTCGAGGTGCCTGTGCTTTTTAAAATGATTCAGGAACAATCTAAAACCTCCTGGAGAGAGATGTATGAAGTATTTAATTGTGGCCATAGGTTAGAGTTATATGTAAATCCAGCTGTGGCAGAAGATCTTATTGCTATTTCCAATTCTTTTGGTGTAGCGGCTCAAATCATTGGTAGGGTGGCCGACAGTGATTCTAAAAAACTAACTATAGAAAGTTCTTACGGAACTTTTGACTATTAAGAAGGTCAATTTATTGTACCTTTACAGGAATAACTAGCTCAAATTTATGTTAGAAAAATTACATGTTGTAAAACAGCGTTTTGACGAAGTCTCTGACTTGATTATCCAACCAGATGTCATACAAGACCAAAAGCGTTACGTACAGCTTAACAAAGAATACAAGGATTTAAAATCTCTTATGGATAAAAGAGAATTATACATTTCTTTTACCCATAATATAGAGGAGTCTCAGGAGATTATAGAGGACGGTTCGGACGCTGAAATGGTAGAAATGGCCCGAATGCAATTGGAAGAGGCTAAAGCTGCTTTGCCAGCTTTGGAAGAAGAAATTAAGTTTTTGCTCATTCCAAAAGAGCCAGAAGACGCCAAGAATGTTGTGGTAGAGATTCGCGCTGGTACTGGAGGAGATGAGGCGAGTATTTTTGCTGGAGACCTCTTTAGAATGTACACTAAATACTGTGAGTCTAAGGGTTGGAAAACCAACGTGATTGACTTAAGCGAAGGGACCTCTGGGGGGTATAAAGAAATACAGTTCGAGGTTAATGGAGAAGATGTATACGGAACACTAAAATTTGAGGCAGGGGTACACCGGGTTCAAAGGGTTCCGCAAACGGAGACACAAGGCAGGGTTCATACCAGTGCTGCAACAGTTATGGTGCTCCCTGAAGCAGAGGAATTTGACGTTCAAATAGATCCTAAAGATGTGCGAATAGATTTCTTCTGTTCCTCAGGACCAGGAGGTCAGTCTGTGAACACTACCTATTCTGCCGTAAGGCTAACACACCTTCCAACAGGATTAGTAGCCCAGTGTCAAGACCAAAAATCCCAACACAAAAACAAAGACAAAGCCTTTGTAGTGCTAAGATCTAGGTTGTATGACATGGAATTGGCTAAAAAGCAAGAAGCAGACGCAGCTAAGAGAAATTCTCAAGTAAGTTCAGGAGATAGGTCTGCAAAAATTAGAACCTATAACTATCCTCAGGGTAGGGTTACGGATCACCGTATAGGATTGACCTTGTATGACCTTCAGAATATTGTCAATGGAGACATTCAAAAAATCATTGACGAACTCATGTTGGTAGACAATACTGAAAAATTAAAAGAAGCTTCTGAGATATTTTAGTCCCACCAGCTTTAAAGCTATAATCTGGTATTGTGCCAGTGTAAAAATTAAACATGACGCTTCCTTTCTTAATCGATCAGATTGAAAAAAAATCATCTTTCCTTTGCGTGGGACTGGATGTAGATATAGATAAAATCCCGGCCCACCTTTTAAAAGAGAAGGATCCTATATTCGCTTTTAACAAGGCTATTATAGATGCCACACATTCCTATGCAGTAGCATATAAACCCAATGTAGCTTTTTATGAAGCCTATGGTGTTAAAGGGTGGCAGGCATTGGAAAAAACCATTCAATATTTAAATCTCAATTATCCAGAGGTATTTACTATTGCAGACGCAAAAAGAGGAGATATTGGAAATACAGCGGGTAGGTATGCTAAAGCTTTCTTTGAAGATCTGGGGTTTGATTCCTTAACGGTGGCCCCTTATATGGGAAATGACTCCGTAGAACCTTTCTTAGCCTTTGAAGACAAATTCACTATTTTGCTGGGACTTACTTCAAATCCAGGTGCAGCAGATTTTGAAATGTTGCCTATGGCTAATGGTAAATATTTATATGAAACAGTTATTGAAACTGCCGCTCAGTACAAAAATGCCCACCAATTGATGTATGTGGTAGGCGCTACGCAAGCCAGTGCTATAAAAGACATTAGGGCTTTGGTTCCAGATAGTTTTCTCTTGGTTCCTGGTGTGGGTGCTCAAGGGGGCAGTTTAGCAGAGGTTTGCTCAGAGGGTCTTAATGACCAAGTAGGCTTATTGGTGAATTCTTCCAGAGGAATTATATATGCCTCATCCAAAGAAGACTTTGCTGTTGAAGCTGCAGCACAAGCAGCTTTATTGCAAGCTGAAATGGCTGTTATTTTAAGTCAAAAGAAAAAATAATTCCCTAATTTAGGAGAATGTTAGCCAAGTCATTGGTTTTAATTACCATATATTGATCTTATAAATTCCCTTGTATTGATTCATTACAATTGTTATAGAAATCCAGAAGCCCAACAATGGGTTACTTTTGTTCACGGTGCTGGTGGGAGTTCATCTATTTGGTTTAAGCAATTAAAAGCCTTTAGAAAAATTTACAATGTATTGCTTTTGGATCTCAGGGGGCATGGAGACTCTAAAATGCCTTTAAAACAGGCTTTTGATAAAAAATATACTTTTAATGCTATTACCCAAGATATTATTGAGGTACTAGATTATGAAAAGATAGAGAAATCTCACTTTATTGGTATTTCACTCGGGACCATACTGATTAGAAATCTCGCAGAAAAAAATCCGGAACGCGTACTGAGTATGATTATGGGTGGGGCAATTTTAAAGCTTAATTTCAGATCTCAGGTACTCATGCGACTGGGTGTAATGTTTAAGTCCGTAGTACCTTATTTGTGGCTGTACTCTTTCTTTGCTTTTGTGATTATGCCTAATAAGAATCATAAAGAGTCCAGGACGCTTTTTGTGAGAGAAGCAAAAAAACTGTACCAGAAAGAGTTCATTAAGTGGTTTAAGCTCACTGCTGAAATTAATCCATTACTTCGTTTTTTCAGGAATGTTGAGGTAAAGATTCCAACATTATATGTTATGGGTGAAGAGGACTATTTGTTTTTACCCTCTGTTAGAAAAATGACAGAGGCACATTTGTCTGCTTCTCTTTTTGTTGTAGAATCTTGTGGGCACGTTGTGAATGTAGAGCAACCTGAAGTGTTTAACTCGGCAGTGCTTTCTTATTTAGGGAAGTTGTAGTCTTATCACTGATCATAGAACCAGCTTAACTATTTCTGCACAAAATTCTTATAGAACATTCCTGCAGTACCACCTTTTAAGAACGCTTACTCAGCTGAAGTGTTAAACAGATAAAACCAGCGTCTCCACCGGTTTTATGCTGACTAAATCTAAAAAAATAATGAAAAAAAGTTACGCTCGTTAATCTTATAACGTGTTTATGATGTCATTATTGTGTTAGCCCATAGAAGTTTTGGACCATTTTTGAAATAGGAGCATAAACTGTTTTACCTCATTCCTGTAGGCTTGAAGGTATTCTTGAGGAGATTTACTGTGGTATTCTAAGCCCCTACAGTATCCATGAATGTTTTTTCCAATACAGTTAATGTAAGCTAAGGTGTTTTTTCGCTCATCATGATTATGAACAAGGGAAAGGTTTTTTAGACTGCTCAATAATTGCTTACTGTCTCCAAGAAGGCTATGAAGGATGCTGTGGTTAAAACTCCAGTGTTTATATTCTTTAAGTAGCTCGTAGTCGTAATAAAAATACACCGCCAAAGCATTGCTCAGCCGCTCCAATTCGGTGGCTTTATATTCTAAGTGCTTTGGTGTTTTCGTATTCATTGACAAGAGTTTAATTTATAGTAAAAATAAGTGTAATTGAAATTGAATTAATTTCTTTTATGTAGGTAAATATTGTTTTTTCTTTATATTGCAATTTATTATAATAGTTTTTCTTATGATTAAAAAGTCTGATCGTTTAAATAATAAGATCATTGCTGCTTTGCAAAAGAATGCTAGGGTGTCTTTCGCAGAAATTGGTAGGATTGTGGGCTTAACACCACCAGCGGTAGCGGAACGGGTTAAAAAACTGGAAGATACGGCCGTAATATTGAAATATCATACAGAGGTATCTTATACTCAAATGGGGTATCAGCTAAAAGCCATGATAACGCTGAGGGCTTTTGTGGGTAAATTGAAGCCTTTTTTAGAAGTGGTAAAAACCTATCCCGAGGTAGTGAATTGTTACCGGATAACAGGTAATGAAAATATTATGATGGAAGTGGTGTTACAGGACCAACAACACTTAGAGAAATTTATAGATACCCTGATCCAATACGGTGAAACTAGAACACATATTATTTTGTCTGAAGTTGTTTCCTCGGCACCTATATATGCTAATTGATCACTTTGGGTTATATTTGAATATGAATTACAAATACTTCTTTGTACCCTTATTTTTCATGTTTTTATGCTTGAATCCTCTTCAAGCCCAAGAGGCTATTTCTGATAAAAAGTCAGAAAGGGTCTTTAAAAAAGAACAAAGGCAACTGAGGCGAATGAGCCGTCAGTACTCAGATTCTCTCACCTATAAGGCGGAGTATTATCAGTATATGCTTTTGGAAGATTTAGATACTAGAAATTTTGAAAACTTAGGTTGGTGGCAGTATCAATACAATTACTATAATACCATTGCCAGCAAAGATTCTACAAATCTTTCTCAGAGAGAGACCATAGTAGTTGAATATGCTAGAAATACGATTGTTTTAATGGTGTCTATGCTTAGAAGGTCTTATGACATTGAGGCCAACAGGCCAGCCGCTATTAGGGATATACCTGCAGTGGTTTTTTTATTGATGTTACGCACAGTAGTGAATCCCTTAGATTATCCTGCTTATTTGGCGTTAATTTCTTACAGTAGTAAGATGGAAGACTACGGTACGGCGCTATTCTATCTAGAAGCGCTTTTGGAAAATGGCTATAAAGATTTAGACACCCTCGGCGTACTTCCCGAAACTGGTTTACTGAGAATTATGCCAGAATACCAAGCATTGTTGGAGGTCTATTTAAACAAAGGATTATATGGGATTAGAGAAGAGGATTCGTAGTATTGTTGTATTGGTTTTTTTGTTGAATGGTTTTTTCCTAATCTCTTGTAGGCAATCTAAGAAGTATCATGACACTGAAGTCCAAAGTGCAAATATAGTGGGTGAGGGGGTTTTTAATACCGAAGGAGAAAGGGATAGTATCCTTAAATCTGTTTTGGATTTTCAAAAAGAATTAAACGCTTCATTTAAGGATCCTGAGGAGTCTCCTTTGGTAGATAAGGATAAAATGACTTTTGAAGGCTTAGATTACTTTTTGCCAAATGCAGATTATGTAGTTAGGGCTAAACTAATTAAAACCCCTAATGCGCTTCCGTTTGGTATGCCAACAACTACAGATAGAATTTCTCAAGAGCGTGTGTATGGTCTATTGCAATTTAATTTAAAGGGAAAGCCATTTTCGCTAGAAGTGTATCAGAGTTTGGATCTATTAGAAAAAGAAGGCTATGAGGATTATTTATTTCTCCCCTTCACAGACCTCACTAATGGGAATGAAACTTATGGAGGTGGAAGGTATTTGGATCTGAGAACGGTTCAAGCAGATTCTATGTGGATAGACTTTAATAAGTCGTATAATCCTTATTGCGCATACAATAAAAAGTATTCATGTCCTGTGGTGCCTTCACAGAATCATCTTGAGGTAGCTGTTCAGGCGGGTGTTAAGGCTTTTATGAAATAAAAAAACCAGTCTTTGAAGAAGACTGGTTTTTAAACTAAACTTAATTAATACCTATCCCTTAATGCTATGGGGATTTAAAAGGCATATACTGCTGCTAGTACAAAAGAAGAAAGACTCTTTTGTGGGGCAAATTTTGTATCTAAAAAACTCTCATCAGAACCATTGTCTATTCTGATTTCTGGCTTTAAAATAAGGTTTCCTATGGACGCACTTCCTGTAAGGGTTAGGGCAAAAACGCTAGAATCTGCCACACCACTATCTGTTTGGTCTATGGCGCCATAAGCACCACTTTCTACAAAGTATTCTCCTCTTAAGCCAATGGCAAAAGTGTCTGAAGTGGTTAGTTGTGGGTATAATGCTACTCCTGAAAATCCAACGCCGTCATTGTCATAAATGGCTCCGTTAAGTCCTAAGTAAAAATTATCTGTAACAGAAAAACCTCCAGTGTAATCTAATTCATAAGCACCGCTATCTGTTAATAAATTTAGAAATTGACCTTTGTAGCCTAGTTGCGCTCCAAAAGCATAAATTCCTGTTGGGTTGTATTCTGTGAGATCTGTTGGGTTAAAGATTCCTAGCATGGCAGAGAAGTCTTCACTCAGTGCAAAATCTGCTTTTATTCCAGTATGGCTAAAAGGTCCGTAAGAGAATAAGTATGAGGTGCTGTAGTTGAAATTTGCTGCGGGAGATATTACTTCATATCCCAAAAAGGTATTAAAGTTACCCATAGTAAGCGTTACTTTATCGCTCACATTCCAATACATATACAATTGGTTTACAATATTTCCGGTCGCAGAATACATAGGGGAGTTAAAAATAGCATCTGTACCTCTTGGTCCAAAGACTAAGTCTGCTACGAATCCAACTTTTTCTCCTTCGTAAGCTGTTACTACATTGGCCATACCTAGTGCGAAACCTGGTAAATTAGCAAATGAGCTTCCTGGTGCCATGGTATTTTCTCCCACATTTGGGGCGTTTAAATTGCCTCTGAAATATGCGTCTACTGTTCCGCTTATACTAAGTTTTGGTGAGGCTTCCTCTTCTGCTTCTTGAGCGAAAGTGAATGTTGTTACTGTTAATGCTGCACTTAGCATTAAAAATTTTGCGTTATTTGTAAAAGTTTTAAAAATCATGAGAATTCGGTTTTAAATGGTTTTTAACAAACGGAGCGTTCTGCAAAACGCTCCGTTGCTATTTATATTAGGTGTTGTTTAGTGTTGGTTCAATCTAAAATCTGCATAAGCGTCCATGCCGTGCTCGTGAAGGTCTAAGCCCTCTAATTCTTCTTCTTTAGACACCCTGATTCCTCCTGTTTTCTTAATGGTAAAAAGGATCAAAAATGATGTAATAGTACAGAAGGTAGCTGTGGCTCCTACGCCTGCTAGTTGGTAAAGGAATTGATCCATTCCTGCTTTTGCGCCAAATACCCCTACAGCAAGTGTTCCAAAAACACCGCATATTAAGTGTACTGCAACTGCTCCAACAGGGTCGTCTAGTTTAATTTTATCTATAAAGGCTACTGCTAAAACTATAAGGGCTCCGGCCAATAATCCAATCACAACAGATTCGTTTGGAGACATTAGATCTGCTCCTGCGGTAATACCTACTAAGCCTCCTAGAATTCCGTTAAGGAACATGGTAAGGTCATAGTTTTTATATAAGATTGTGGAGAGGAGAAATGCACCTATTCCACCTGCTGCTGCGGCTAAAGATGTTGTTACAAGCACTAAAGAAGTTCCTGCTGGGTCTGCAGATAATACAGATCCGCCGTTAAATCCAAACCAACCCAACCACAAAATAAGTACTCCAGCTGCTGCTAAAGGAATATTGTGTCCTGGTATGGCTTGCGCTTTTCCACTTTCAGAAAATTTACCTATTCTAGGACCCAAAAGGTATATGGCTATTAATGCAGCCCACCCACCAACAGAGTGTACTAATGTAGATCCTGCAAAGTCGTGAAACCCGCCATTTTCTCCACCTATGGTGCTTAAAAAGCCACCACCCCATTGCCAAGATCCAACAATTGGGTATACCAGACCTACATATATTAGGGTGAAGATCATAAAGCCTCCTAGTTTAATTCTTTCTGCTACTGCCCCTGAAACAATCGTTGCTGCAGTTGCTGCAAACATTCCTTGGAAGAGAAAGTCTGTCCAGTAGGTGTATCCGCCAGAGGCGTAATCAGGAGTTAAACCATTTTCAGGTAGTGGTATTCCAAAGCCTGCAAATCCAAGGTATCCATTGAAATCTCCTGGGTACATTAGATTAAACCCGCCTATGTAATAAAGTAATAATCCAGTGCAAATGATAAATACATTCTTAAATAAAATATTAATGGTGTTTTTTTGTCTGGTCAATCCTATCTCTAAAAAAGAGAATCCTAGGTGCATGAAAAATACCAAAGCGGTACATACCATCATCCATACGTTGTTTGTTGTAAATATTGCTGTTTCCATCTTTATATTCTTTTTTGGTAATCTTTATTAGTTTATGCCTGCTTTTCCATTCTCTCTTGTCCTAATTCTATAGGCGTCTTGTACGTCGGAAACAAAAATCTTTCCGTCTCCTACATTTCCAGTGCTGGCTGCTTCTAGTATGGCATTTATGGTAGGCTCTAAAAATTCATCAGAAATTACTATGGAAAGAACTCTCCTTTGAATATCTGAAGTGCTGTAGCTAATCCCTCTGTAAACATGTCCTTGTTTTTCATTACCTACTCCGGTAACATCCCAGTAGCTGAAGAAGTTAACCTCTATGGCGTGAAGGGCTTTTTTGACGTCGTCAAATTTTGATTTTCTAATAATTGCTTCCACTTTTTTCATAATGGGACTGTTATTTATTGGTTAATACGAAGTAAACTTATGTTTTTAAGATTACACCCCATAATTTTTAGGGGGTATTGATTTAATTATTATTATATAAACAAAAAAGACCCTTAAAAAATAAGGGTGTCATATTTAAAAGGTATTAAAATTGAGTGTGTGAATGAAAAAAATGGGGGGGAGTGGTCAAAATAAAATCTATTAAACAATAGGACTTATTTATTGAATTGGTGCTCTTAAATATAGATAGATATTTTATTAAGGTGCACTGTATGGCATATGGACGCTCCCTTAAATGAATGAGTGTTTATAGAATAGGAGTAGCACCCACAATAAAGAAAGTGCTATTAATAATGAAGAAAATTATTTTAATTAGAGGACTTTTGCACTGTACAGGCCAAGTGAAATGGCTAGTATGCCTAGAATTATGCTAGAAATGGTGTAAAGGCTAAATTCTAGTATTTGTCCATTTTTAAGGAAAGTTTGATTTTCAAATGCAAAGGTAGAAAAGGTGGTAAACCCGCCACAAAGTCCTATAGCTAGAAACGAATATAGGGGGGTACTAGCCAAAGCAGGGTTTTTATAACTTATTCCAACAATAAGCCCTAAGAGTAAGCAACCTAGAATATTGACACTAAAGGTGCCCCAGAAAAAGTGATCGCTCCAGGGATTGCCTATTTTGCTCAGCCCGAATCTTAGCAGGGTGCCAAAGCCCCCACCTATAAATAACGCAGTCATGGTTTTAAGCTGCTCCACATTTAAGACTTTAGATAGGTTTTTAAAACAAAGAGGAGTACAATAAAAAGGATAAAACCCAGGAGTAATTTTAAGACCCCTTTAAAATTTTTTTGGTGTTGGGCACGTTCTTTTTTGAAAGCCATTACAATGGCAACCACAAATGAAATGGCAAAAATCACCGCGAACACTATTTGTCCTTTGCTAAACATATTCCTATTTTTACACAAAGCTACATTAAATTACGCAAACCTTTTTGACGTTTTAATGTACATAACATAAATACTATGAAAGATAAATTAAAAGCGGTTGCAGCCTTTCATACCGCATTTAAAATAGGTTACGCTAAAAGTCCTATAGCGAATTTGGGTGAGCAGAAAAATACCCTGCGTTTTAATTTAATGGACGAGGAGAATAAAGAGTATTTGGAGGCCGCTCAAAACAATGACCTTGTAGAGGTGGCAGACGCTTTAGGAGATATGCTATACATATTATGCGGAACCATTATTGAACACGGCATGCAGGACAAGATTGAGGCGGTATTTAATGAAATACAAAAGTCTAATATGAGTAAACTAGGGGAAGACGGTGCGCCAATTTACAGAGAAGATGGAAAAGTATTAAAAGGCCCCAATTATTTTAAGCCCAATCTCAAGGCTATCTTAGAAGAATAAAAAAAGGCTCCATTGTGGAGCCTTTCAGATTTAGTATGCTTTAACCCTCCAGCCATATGGGTCTGGAGATAAGTTGTATTGAATGTCGTTGAGTGTTTTCTTAAAGAATGTGGCGTAACTGTCTTCTTGTGGCGCAATTTCATATTTTTCTCCTTTATAGCCAAAACCAGATATTGGGCTCACCACTGCAGCAGTTCCAGCACCAAACATTTCTAGTAATTGGTTGTTTTTATGAGCCTCAAGTATCTCAGCCACTTTAATAGGCCTAACTTCCAGGTTAATTCCATTGTCTTTGGCCAATTGTATTAAACTCTTTCTTGTAATTCCGTCTAAAATAGAATCAGACGTTGGACCTGTTATTAAGGTATTGCCAATGCGAACAAAAATATTCATCGTTCCGGCTTCCTCTATATTTTGATGTGTATTAGCGTCTGTCCAAACTACCTGTTGGAATCCTTCTGCTTGCGCTAATTTGGTGGGATAAAAGGAGCCAGCATAATTTCCTGCTGCTTTAGCGTATCCAAAACCACCACTTGCTGCTCTGCTAAATGTTTCTGCAATTTTAACCCTCACTTCACCGTTGTAATACGATTGCGCTGGAGAACAAATAACCATAAATTTATACTCTTTGGCAGGAGAAGCAACGACGCCGGCCTGAGAAGCAATCATAAAAGGTCTTATGTATAAAGAGTTTCCTGCACCAGACTTAATCCAGTTTTGGTCTAATTTCAACAACTTGTGAAGTCCTTCCATGAAGTACTCTTTTGTAATTGCTGGCATAGCAAGTCTTTCACAAGATTTATTAAAACGCTCAAAATTATCTTCAGGTCTGAATAGCCATGCATCACCATTTTGGTCTTTGTATGCTTTCATACCCTCAAAAACAGCTTGGCCATAATGAAATACACTGGCGCTTGGCGAAATACTGATATTTTGATAGGGCTTAATTTGAGGTCTTTCCCATGCGCCATTTTTATAGTCGCAGACGAGCATGTGATCTGAGAAAATTTCTCCAAATGATAGGTTTTCAAAATCTACTTCATTAATCCTAGAAGTTTTGGCAATTTCAATGTCAAAAGAATCAGATGCTGTGCTCATGTACTTAATGTTTAAAAGAATAAAATTAAATAAAAATACCTTGAGCCCGTTTTAATTTTCATATTATTAGCGAAATGGTTAAAATTTGATAATCAAATGAGGATATGATATTTTTTTAACATTTACAGCTGTTGATTTGTTTGTATTTTCAGAAAAACCTCCAGTAAAAACCCACTTTAGTCTGGTTATATTCGCTTATTTTTTCTTCTTAAACAGTAAAACTTGCCCTATCTTTATACAGTGAAAAGAAAAGTTGTAACCACTGCAGATGGTTCAAAAACACTACAGATAGAAGATTGGCAGGAACAGTATCACTCTATGCATGGTGCTATTCAAGAGGCCTATCACGTATTTATAAAACATGGTTTATCTCTCTTTGAAAACCAGGCTATTTCCTTGCTTGAAATTGGTTTTGGTACGGGCTTAAATACCTATATTACTTATTTAGAAGCTCAGGATAAAGGACTTACTATTGATTATTATGGGGTTGAAGCTTATCCGGTTACTTTTGATGAGGCCATTTCAATGGATTATGTAGCATCCTTAAAGGATCACAATGAAGGGCGTCAAGTATTTGAATTAATGCATGAAAGTCCATGGAACGTCCCAGTAAAAATGGCATCATTTTTTAATTTAGTGAAGCTTGAAAAAAAGTTTCAAGATATAAATGATTCTAGTCAATATGAGCTCATTTATTTTGACGCCTTTGGTTTTAGGGTGCAGCCTGAATTATGGTCAGAAGTCATTTTTTTAAAAATGTTTGAAGCGCTGCGTCCGGGTGGTGTCTTAGTGACCTATGCTGCCAAAGGGAGTGTAAGAAGGGCTATGATTAGCGTAGGATTTTTAGTGGAACGCCTTGAAGGTCCACCTGGTAAGCGGGAAATGCTCAGAGCGACCAAACCCGTCTTGAACCGTGTAATTTAAAATTTAACCCCTCCTTTTTTAATATTGATTGCTATGAAAATATTGATTACCGGAGCCACCGGTCTTATAGGAAAAGAAATTATAAAACAATGTCATTCCAAGGGCATTTCCATTCACTTTTTAACCACCTCAAAGGACAAGTTAACCTCTAAGGAAAATGAGAAAGCTTTTCTGTGGAATCCTTCCAAAGGAGCGATAGATTTAAATGCTTTTCAAGGGGTCACCCACATTATTAATTTGGCTGGGAGCACGATTGCTCAAAGGTGGACTAAGAAAAATAAATCAGGAATTCTACAGTCAAGATTAGATAGTATTCACACGCTTAAAAAAGGAATTAAGCAATTAAATGGCCATTCTATATCCTATTTTTTAGGTGCCTCTGCGATTGGGTATTACCCCTCAAATTTCACAACAGACTACGCTTCAGATTGGTCTATAGACCAAGAAAGCGATTCTTTTCTAAGAAAGACTGTTTTGGCATGGGAAGCGGCCAATCAATCTATGGTATCTCTTGGATTAAAACTGGGCCAGTTGAGAATAGGCTTAGTACTGGATCAGAAAGCAGGAGCCTTACCTCAATTTGTTGCCCCTATAAAAAATTTTGTAGGCGCTGCTTTTGGAAGTGGCCAGCAGTGGCAGTCTTGGATACACAAAGAAGATATAGCTCAAATGTTTGTTTTTTTATGTAAAAATAAATCAGAGGGTATTTTTAATGGTGTTGCACCCAATCCCGTTACCCAAAATGAATTGGTGTCTGCCATAGCCAAACAGCTTAATAAGCCTATTGTATTGCCAAATATTCCTGGATTTGCTATTTCTTTAATACTTGGAGAAATGGCACAACTGGTTTTAGAAAGTCAAAAAGTGCAATCTGATCAGTGGCACGATTTAGGTTTTAAATTTCATTTTCCTTCTTTAGCTCAGGCACTTAAAGATTTGTTGTAATTGAAAGTCATAAAAGGAATGACATTTTGGCATTTTTGCAGCTTTGGCAGTACTTTTGAGTAGTATTTTAGAAATATTGAATCACATGAGTAAAGAGAATATAGATGCGGCAGCATCTGAACAAACAGAAGTTCAAGACACTGAGGTTACTTCATCAGAAAATAATCAGGAATCTAACCAAGATAGCACTAGCGAATTTAATGATGCTGAGAGCGAAGAGACTGCCGAGACAAGCTTAGAGAAGTTAGAGAAAGCAGTAGCTAGTGAACAGGATAAATTTCTAAGACTTTTTGCAGAGTTTGAAAATTATAAGAAAAGAACTTCTAAAGAGAGAATGGATCTTTTTAAAACAGCTAATCAAGAGGTTATTGTCGCTATGTTACCTGTGGTCGATGACTTTGAGAGGGCTATGAAAGAATTGTCAAAAGAGCAAGATTCAGAGCTTTATAAAGGCGTCAGTCTTATTCAAAATAAATTTATTGGGGTATTAAAGAATAAGGGTTTAGAAGAGGTAGTAGTGTCTGCTGGAGATACTTTTGATTCTGAAATGCACGATGCAATTACTCAAATACCAGCCCCGGATAAGAAAATGAAGGGTAAGGTGATTGATGTTATTGAAAAGGGTTTTCAATTAGGAGATAAAATTATACGTCACCCAAAAGTAGTAGTAGGAAACTAATTAAGTTTTTATGAAAGAAGATTTTTACGACATATTAGGTATTTCTAAAAGCGCCACAGCTGCAGAAATTAAAAAAGCTTACAGGAAAAAAGCTATTGAGTACCACCCGGATAAAAACCCTGGCGATTCAAAAGCGGAAGAGCTTTTTAAAAAATCTGCAGAAGCTTATGAAGTTTTAAGCGATCCAAATAAAAAGTCCAAATACGATCAGTACGGTCACCAAGCATTTGAAGGTGGCTTTGGCGGTGGAGGCGGAATGAATATGGATGACATATTTAGCCAATTTGGCGATGTTTTTGGAGGAGCCTTTGGAGGCGGATTTGGTGGCTTTGGCGGTGGCGGACAACGCAGGGCTAAAGGAAGTAACCTTAGGATTAGGGTGAAACTAAATCTTGAAGAAGTAGCACAAGGGGTAGAGAAGACTGTAAAAGTCAGAAGGAAAAAACAGGCAGAAGGAGTGACTTATAAAACCTGTTCCACTTGTAATGGGCAAGGTCAGGTTACTAAAATTGCCAATACTATATTAGGTAGAATGCAAACGGCAGCCACCTGTAGTACTTGTTCTGGTAGTGGTCAGATTATAGACAGTAAACCTAAAGATGCAGATGCTCAAGGAATGGTGGTTCAAGAAGATACCGTGAGCATACAAATACCAGCAGGTGTAGAAGATGGTATGCAATTAAAAGTTGGTGGGAAAGGAAATGACGCTCCTGGTAATGGAGTTCCCGGAGACTTAATTGTAGCGATTGAAACCCTAGAGCACGATACTTTAAAAAGAGAAGGAGACAATCTTCATTATGATTTGTATATCAGCTTGTCAGATGCTGTGTTAGGAACCTCTAAAGATATAGATACTGTTTCTGGTAAAGCCAGAATTAAACTTGAACCAGGGCTTCAATCTGGAAAAATCCTTAGGCTCAGAGGGAAAGGTATTAAGAGTATTAACGGGTATGGAGCCGGAGATTTATTGGTGCATGTTAATGTATGGACACCAAAAGAATTGAATAAGGAACAAAAGGCATTTTTTGAAAAAATGCAAGGTGATGAAAATTTTGAGCCAAGGCCTGAAAAATCAGATAAGTCATTTTTTGAAAAGGTAAAAGATATGTTTGCTTAGCGTTTTTTTTATTTTTTATTGAGAATTTGTGTATATTTGATTTTTACTTAATAGTACAGCTATTAGGTAATTCTTTTTCATAGCAATTTTTTTTCCCATCCTTAGAACTTGTTTTAAGGGTGGGTTTTGCTTTTAAACAGCTCTTGGTGTCAGTTTATTTGCTATTTTAGAAGCGTAAACAACTCTTATGAACGCGATTCAGAAATTTTTAGGACTCATAAAAAATATACTGACCACCTCCTTATTCCCATCGGACACCGTTCACATAACAATAGGAACAGTTCTCTTAATTATAGCTGCCCTTATTTTTGTGAGTTACCTTTTAAAGCTCATTAAAAAGATTGTTAATGCAAAATTACCAGAAGAAGACAAAAACAAGTTCACCAGCATATTCGGTTTTTTAAAGTACCTCTTTTATATATTAGTTACAGTCACCGTGTTACATTCCTCAGGAATTGACCTCACTGTTTTTCTAACAGCTTCAGCTGCCTTATTTGTTGGTCTGGGTTTTGCCTTACAATATTTATTTCAAGATATTATTTCAGGTATTTTGATCATTTTAGATCAATCGCTACACGTTGGAGATATTATTGAAGTAGATCAAAAGGTGGGTAAGGTATTCGAAATTAGATTGAGAACGACTAGAGCAATTACTCGAGATGACAAAGTAATTGTCATTCCCAACCATATTTTTCTTACAAACAGTATTTTTAATTACACACAAAACCATAAAACGACTCGAGAAAAAGTCACCATAGGGGTGTCTTATGCTTCAGATATAAATTTAGTGACGGACTTACTGCTGTCTGTTGCTGAGGCGCAAAAAGGGGTGTTGAAATCTCCTAAACCATTTGTTTTATTCGATGACTTTGGAGATTCAGCTCTAGTATTCTCATTGCATTTTTCCATTGCAGATTCATTTGGTGATCCTAAGTTGAAAAGTGAGATTCGTTATAAAATGGCAGCGATATTTAAAGATAACAATGTGTCTATTCCCTTTCCACAAAGAGATGTTCACTTCTATAATCATTCATAAATGAAATCAAATATTCTTGTTGTTGAAGATGAAGCAGCCATAAGCAGGGTGCTTGTTAAAATTCTCGCAGAAGCTTTTGATACCTATGAGATAGAGGCTGCCTACGATGGGCAATCTGCTATTGACATGATTCAAAATAAGGACTATGCCCTAGTTTTGTGTGATATTAAAATGCCTAAAATGGATGGGGTAGAAGTGCTCATTAAAGCAAAGGAAGTTGCACCATTTACTTCATTTATTATGATTTCTGGTCATGGGGATCTTGAAACTGCTGTAGAAACAATGCGTTTGGGTGCTTTTGACTATATCTCTAAACCACCAGATTTAAACAGGTTGTTAACCGCAGCAAGGAATGCCCTTGAGAAAAAAGATTTGTTAGTAGAAAACACATTGCTCAAGCAGAAAGTGTCTAAAGGATATGAAATGATCGGTGAGAGTAAGGCCATATCTCATATTCAGCAAATGATTGACAAAGTGGCTCCTACAGATGCTAGGGTTTTGATTACTGGTCCAAATGGGAGTGGAAAGGAATTGGTTGCCCATTGGCTTCACGAAAAGGGACTCAGGGCAACTGCTGCATTTGTAGAAGTTAATTGCGCTGCTATTCCTTCGGAACTTATTGAAAGCGAGTTGTTTGGTCATGTTAAAGGAGCTTTTACTTCTGCGGTAAAGGACCGTTCTGGTAAATTTGAAATGGCCCACGGAGGTACCTTATTTTTAGATGAAATTGGAGATATGAGTCTTTCTGCTCAGGCTAAAGTTCTCAGGGCTTTACAAGAGCAAAAAATCTCAAGAGTAGGCTCTGATAAAGACATTAAAGTAGATGTGCGGGTTTTAGCCGCCACTAATAAAAATCTTAAAGAGGAAATTAAAGCAGGACGGTTTAGAGAAGATTTATACCACCGTTTGGCTGTTATTATAATTGAGGTTCCGGCTTTAAATGAACGCAAAGAGGACATTCCTTTACTGATCAGTCATTTTTCAAAGCAAATTGCCCACACACAGGGAACGCAGCCTAAGGTGTTTTCACCTGAGGCCATTAGTGCCCTTCAATCATATGATTGGTCTGGAAATATTAGAGAATTGCGAAATGTTGTAGAGCGCTTATTGATTTTAGGTGCCTCTGAAATAAGTGTTAAAGATGTAAGTTTATTCGCTTCTAAAAATTAAATAAAAATTAAAAAACAACGAATAATGAAAAAAAACATATGGCTTCTTTGCGCCTTGTTCAGCATGAGCCTTCAAGCCCAAGAGCATCAAGACAAAGCTTTTATTAATCGTATTTACGACACTGCTCTAAGTGACAGCAAATCGTATGATTGGCTCAATCATTTGTCCAACCAAATAGGGGGACGTTTGTCTGGTTCAATTCAGGCAGAACAGGCTGTAGATTACACCTTTAAAGTGATTCAAGATTTGAATATAGACAAGGTGTGGAAGCAAGATATTACTGTGCCAAAATGGGTAAGGGGTACTCCTGAATTTGCTTATATGGAATTGTCTCCTGGAGCAACTACTAATATTCCCATCCTAGCTTTGGGTGGTTCTGTGGCGACCCCTTCTTTAGGAATTAAAGCGGAACTCATTGAGGTGAGTTCATTGGATGAATTGAAAGCTTTAGGTAAAAAGGCTATTTCTGGTAAAATTGTCTTTTTCAATAGACCAATGGATCCTAAGATGATTAACACATTTGGGGCTTATTCAAAAGCGGTAGATCAAAGGTCTAAAGGGGCTGCTGAGGCATCTAAATACGGAGCTGTTGGTGTGATAGTAAGGTCTATGAACTTGAGATTAGATGATTTTCCTCACACCGGTGGAATGTCTTATGGCGACCTTCCTGACGCTATGAAAATACCAGCTGCTGCAGTGTCTACAAATCATGCGAATTTTTTAAGTACCACACTAGCTTTAAACCCTTCTTTAAAATTTTATTTTAAACAAAACTGTAGAACACTTGCAGATGTACCTTCTCACAATGTAATTGGAGAGATCAGAGGAAGTGAATTCCCTGAGGAGATTATTGTTGTTGGAGGGCATTTGGATTCATGGGATGTTGGAGATGGTGCTCATGACGACGGCGCTGGATGTGTCCAAAGTATGGCCGTTTTAGAGATATTAAAAAAGTTACACTACACCCCAAAAAGAACTATTAGGGTAGTAATGTTTATGAATGAAGAAAATGGACTTAGGGGAGGAACTGCCTATGCTAATAGAGCAAATGAATTAGGAGAACGTCATATATTTGCCCTTGAGAGTGATTCTGGAGGCTTTACGCCAAGGGGTTTTTCTTTTGATGCTGCTACAGGAAATATGACTCAAATCATGGAATGGAAAGCTTATTTTGAACCCTATATGGCCCACACTTTCACAGAGGGTGGTTCTGGAGCAGATATTGGTCCTTTAAAGAAAGAGGGTATTGTTTTGGCTGGATTAAGGCCAGATTCACAGCGTTACTTTGACCACCACCATGCTGCTACAGATACTTTTGACGCGGTGAATAAAAGAGAGTTGGATATGGGTGCAGCGGCTATGACTGCTTTGGTATATTTATTTGATCGCTATGGTTTAGAGACCACTGAAATTAAATAGAATGTTTATATTTGCCCCTCATTAAAAAAAGTGATTATGCAAGACGGAATTTACGCCAAATTTAATACTTCAAAAGGCGCTATTACAGTTAAATTAACTCATGACAAGACGCCTGGTACTGTAGGTAACTTAGTCGCATTGGCAGAGGGTAATTTAGAAAATAAAGTGAAACCTCAGGGTACTCCATATTACGATGGATTAAAATTCCACAGGGTTATTCCAGATTTTATGATACAAGGGGGTTGCCCTTTGGGAACAGGTACTGGAGATGGTGGTTATAAGTTTGACGACGAATTTCACCCAGACTTAACCCACAATGGTCCTGGTGTTTTGTCTATGGCAAATGCTGGTCCTGGGACTAATGGGACCCAGTTTTTCATAACACACGTAGCCACTCCTTGGTTAGATAATAAACACACTGTTTTTGGACATGTAGTAGAAGGGCAAGAAGTGGTAGATGCAATTGCTCAAGGAGATGCTTTAGATACTTTAGAAATTATAAGGGTTGGTGCAGATGCTGAGGCCTGGAATGCTGTGGAAGCTTTCAGAACTTTTGAGGGATCTAGAGAAAAGCGTATGGCTGAGGCCAGAGCGGCTCAAAAAGAAGCTTTGGATAAAGTGTCTGCTGGTTTTTCTGAAACTGCCTCAGGATTGAGGTATCAGATTATTCAAAAAGGTTCTGGTGTTAAAGCAGAAAAGGGGCAACAAGTTTCTGTGCATTATCAAGGAGCACTTATAGACGGAACTGTTTTTGATTCCTCTTATAAGAGAAAAGAGCCTATTGAGTTTCAATTAGGGATTGGTCAAGTAATTTCAGGTTGGGATGAAGGATTACAACTATTACATGTAGGAGATAAAGCCCGATTTGTCATACCATCTGATTTGGCTTATGGAAGTGCGGGTGCTGGTGGTGTTATTCCTCCAGACGCTATTTTGGTATTTGATGTTGAGCTCGTTGGAGCTAAATAATATGATATTTTTACTGGCAGCACCATATCAGAAATGGTGTTGTCAGTAAACTAAAAATATTTTTGACCCAAGCCTCAGGAGGCCTTAAGTGGTTTAATTTCATAAAAAAAGCCTGTCCAATTGGACAGGCTTTTGTTTTGAAAAGGTTGTATATGATTAGATCACTTTAACGTTTACCGCATTCAATCCTTTTTTTCCTTGCTCAAGCTCGAATTCTACTTCATCCCCTTCACGAATCTCATCGATTAATCCTGAGATGTGTACGAAATGTTCTTTGCTTGTTCCTTCTTCGCTGATAAAACCGAATCCTTTGGTGTCGTTGAAGAATTTTACTGTTCCTTTGTTCATTACTAAAAATTAAAAAATTATATTAGTCGCAAATGTAGGTTATATATTTTTAAATCCTTTCAATTAAGTAACTTATATTTTTATCTGACCCTAAATAATAAATAATTACAGCAAATGAGTGTTTCTAATTTAGACGCCAAAGTATTTCCCATTGGAGGGTATTCTTCTGTTGGTCAGTACAATGATCAACAAATAAATCAATGGATTCAAGAGCTGGATCAATTACCTTTTTTACTTTCAGGAGTTTCTATTCAATTAGAGGAAGCATTTCTAGATAGCCCGCTTAGAGAGGGCGCATGGACGATTAGACAACTTATTCATCATATTGCAGATAGCCACCATCACGCTTATACTAGATTTAAATGGACCCTTACTGAAAATGAACCCTTAATAAAAACTTATGATGAAAAGGCTTGGTCACAACTATTAGATGCGTCTGCACCTATACAATTGTCTTTAGACCATCTTTCTGCAGTTCACCAAAAATGGGTATTTTTATTACGTAAAATGAATGAGAGCGATTTTAATAGGCGTTTTCAACATCCTGAGACTAAGTCTTATCATTTTTTATTTAATTATTTAGGGGTGTATGCTTGGCATGGCAACCATCATTTGGCTCAGATAAAACAAGCATTAGAACAATTTAATCAAGGCTAATGCTTATGAAATTAACTTAAATTTTATACTTTAAGGCCTATGGATTCCAAACAATTATCTTGGAGTGATTTTGAAAAAGTAGATATTCGAGTTGGCACCGTAATGGAGGCCTTAGATTTCCCCGAGGCGCGTAAACCTGCTTATAAACTTCATATAGATTTTGGTGCGCCAATAGGTGTTTTGAAGACTTCTGCGCAAATCACCAAATTATATGCTAAAGAATCTTTAATTGGACAACAGCTTGTGGCTGTAGTTAATTTTCCGGAAAAACAAATTGCTAATTTTAAAAGCCAATGTTTGGTTTTGGGAGCGGTGAATAAAGATGAGGTTACTTTACTGCAGCCTATGTCTAAAGTGCATAATGGATTAAAAATTTCATAATATTGTTAGAACAGGCACAGATTAATTTTGACAGCGATAGTATTTGGGTGTTAAATATAGCATTAGCCTTTGTAATGTTTGGCATAGCCTTGTCCATAGATTGGCGTGATTTTAAGCCAGTTATTTTAAATCCTAAGTCTCTTATAGTTGGCGTAGCGAGCCAATTTTTAATTTTCCCCCTAATCAGTTTTTTACTTGTTCTGATTTTAAAACCGGTACCTAGTATTGCTTTAGGAATGATTTTAGTGGCTGCATGTCCTGGAGGAAACATCTCTAATTTTATCACTCACTTTTCTAGAGGTAATGACGCATTGTCTGTCAGTTTAACAGCTATTGCGACACTTTTAGCTGTGGTTATGACTCCATTAAATCTTGCTTTTTGGGGGAATATGTATGAACCTACTTCTGCTATTTTGAGATCAGTATCTGTACCGCCCTTAGATATGGTGAAATTAGTGGGACTCATTTTGGGAATGCCATTGATTCTTGGAATGCTCATTCACGAAAAATACCCTCTCTCTGCTCAACGGATTTCAAATGTCATGAAAAAGCTTTCCCTCCTTTTTTTTATTGCCCTAATCTTTATGGCTCTGGGAAATAACTTAGTGGCCTTTGAACGTTATGTTATGGAGGTTTTTTGGTTGGTATTACTTCATAATTTAGTAGCTTTTAGTACAGGTTTTAGCTTGGCTAAATGGTGGAGACTTTCCTGGAAA
>JAQWTF010000120.1:0-8447 GCA_029242825.1 Flavobacteriaceae bacterium
GGTTTAAACACTTCTTATGTGCCCGTAGAAAAGCTAGACCGATTGGCCAAGCAACACAACAACCACCAAGGAGTTGTAGCGAGTATTTCTCCCATAGAATTTCATGAACTCGATCCTTTTGTAGAAAGTGTTTTAGAAACAAAAGAGGCCCCTCTTTTCTTACTCTTGGATCAATTATCAGATGTGAGAAATTTTGGCGCTATCATCAGAACTGCCTCTTGTACGGGAGTAGACGCCATAATCATTCAAAAAAAGGGTGCTGCTCCAGTGACTGCAGACACTATAAAAACTTCTGCAGGCGCAGCTTTTCAAGTCCCTATTATTAAAGTAGATCACTTAAAAGACGCCGTTTTTCACTTACAAGCCTGTGGTATTCAAGTAGTCGCAGCTACAGAGAAAGCGAAAAACGACTTATATGAAGTTTCATTTACAGGCCCCACCGCTATAGTTATGGGTTCTGAAGACATGGGAATTACACCCTCCATTTTAAAAGTGGCCAACGCCCAAGCAAAGTTACCCATGCAGGGACCTATTAGCTCATTAAATGTATCTGTTGCCTGTGGTGTGTTTTTATACGAAGCAGTGAGACAAAGAAAATAATATGAATGAACCATTAGCAGAAAGAGTCCGTCCAAAGTCCCTAGAGGGCTATATGAGTCAAACTCATTTGGTGGGGCCTGCTGGTGTATTGACCAAACAAATAAAGGCAGGTATTATCCCTTCGATTATTTTATGGGGACCTCCAGGAACTGGAAAAACTACCTTAGCCAATATTATTGCCACCCAAACACAACGTCCATTTTACGCCCTTAGTGCTATTAATTCTGGAGTAAAAGAAGTGAGGGAGGTCATTGAAAAAGCCAAACAATCTGGTGGATTATTTACCACCAAAAACCCGCTCTTATTTATAGATGAGATCCATAGATTTAGTAAGTCTCAACAAGACTCTCTTCTAGCAGCAGTAGAAAAAGGATGGGTTACCTTAATAGGGGCTACCACTGAAAATCCAAGTTTTGAAGTTAATGCTGCCCTACTCTCTCGTTGCCAGGTTTACGCTCTAAAAGCATTTGAAAAATCCGATCTGGAGGCACTCTTGCAAAACGCCATGAAGGTAGACCCATGGCTTATAGAAAAGGACATTACCCTTAAAGAGACTAAAGCATTATTTAGGGCTAGTGGGGGTGACGCCAGAAAATTGCTCAATATTTTTGAGTTTCTAATCACGCAGAGTCCAGATCATAAAGTAGTCATTACAGATGAGTTTGTAACCAGTAACACCCAAAATAACACTGCTTTTTACGACAAGTCTGGAGAACAACATTACGACATTGTTTCTGCATTCATAAAATCCATCAGAGGATCTGATCCCAATGCAGCTGTATACTGGCTAGCTAGAATGCTTGTTGGAGGAGAAGATGTGAAATTCATTGCAAGAAGAATGGTTATATTGGCTTCTGAAGATATTGGAAATGCCAATCCAACTGCCCTTGTACTAGCAAATACTTGTTTTCAGTCGGTGCATACCATTGGGCACCCAGAAGCGAGAATTATCTTGAGTCAGTGCGCTGTGTATTTAGCGACTTCCCCAAAGAGCAATAGCACTTATTTAGCCATAGACCAAGCGATTGCTGCTGTTAAAGAAACCGGAGATTTACAAGTACCCCTGGCATTGAGAAATGCACCTACCAAACTCATGAAAGAATTGGGCTATGGGGACAATTACCAATACTCCCATAACGGACCAAACGCATTTATAGCTCAAGAGTTTCTCCCAGAAGCCATTTCAGGAACCGTATTTTACCAACCCGGAGACAACCCTAGAGAGAAAGGGAGTCGGGATTTTCTTAAAAACCGATGGAAAGATAGATACGGGTACTAAATAAATTCCTTGTCTATTATAGAAACTTCTTTAATTCCGCTAAACTTTGCACCATGTCACAATGCTCATGTACAGATTCTCCGTGAGCGTTAAAATGAATGACCTCAAAGCCAACTTCTTTAGCACCAAGAATATCTGCTTCTAAACTATCTCCAATCATTAAAGATGTAGCTGCCGTAACATTTGCTTTTTCAAGTGCCAATTCAAAAATTTGAGGGTGCGGCTTCTTTACTCCTGCCAGCTCTGAGTCCATCACAACATCAAAATAATGATCAATAGAGGCATTTTCCATTTTCTTGCCTTGTACTTCCGAAAACCCATTAGTAATGATGTGCAAATTGTAATGTGGTTTCAAGTACTCTAATATTTCTATAGTTCCAGGAAACAAATGATTGTAAGTGGTTAGCACAGCCATATACTGGTCTGCCAACTCGTGAATGAGAGCGTCTGTTGCAGGGTATTCAAGCGTGTCAAAGGTAAACTTCAAACGTTCGTAACGCAAGGTTTCTTTGGAAACGGTGCCGTTCCTATACATACGCCAATACTGAAGGTTAATAGGGATATAGGCTTTTAAAAATGTATCTAATGGAATATCTACGCCATATTCAATGAGTAAACGTTCAAAAGTAAGGGCTGAGTTTTTTTCAAAATCCCAAAGGGTATGGTCTAAATCAAAAAAGATGTCTGAAATTTTTCCTTTAAGCATTATTTTTTTTTGCTAAAGGTACTATTTAATTTTGCTTTGCCTAGTCCAAAAAACTACCCCCTGAATGGCTTACACTGCTTTAGATAGATCTCTTTTGTAGGCAATCCATTCTCAGAATAAGAAAACTATTTACTAAACTGAGCCAAGTGTTTTTGGAAAGTCTCTTTCCATATAGGGGCTTTTTCTCCCCCCAATAATTCATTAGAAAAAACTACGTTAAAGTGAGCCCCCACCTCTTTTGTTGCCTGATACAAGGGAGTCATAATTTTTAAGGCATCTAAAGTACTTTTCTCCTTTAATAAGGCGTAATCATGCACCGCAAAGGGGTGTACTTTAATGGGCAATTGAACCTCAAGGTAAATGTCATAAAAGAAAAATGGACTGGCAGTGCCGGCTCTAAATCCAAGCTCATGGGTATAACCCATAGAATAGTCGTTATGAATTTCAGCGTCTACCAAGTCCCTGTAAGAAACCGGTATGTCTACCCTATTATATCGCATTCTAGAAGCCTTTATAGGTCTGTTGACCACATGGGCCAAATGCTTCTGCTCTTCCATTAAAATTTTAGGCACCCCAAAAGATGCGTAAGAGGCCGCCAAAGCTACCTCAAAGTGGTCTGCTACAGATTTTATAAGGGCCTTAAAGGCATTGTTATAAGGAGACACATTTTTGTCATAAGTCCCATATTCTGCAAATTGAAAAAAGAAAATGGCCTTGGCTTTATACTGTCTTAAAAGAATCCCTATAAAGTCAAAATTATCATAGGGGTCTTTTTTAAAGCGCAGCCACACCCCTATCCTAGTGAGAAGCCTAGTAAATTTTAGGCCCGACAAATCCACAAAAAAACCAGAGATTCCTCTGATAAGGCCACGGTATGCAAATGCGTGAGAGCTAGTCACATCTATTAATGGGGTAAAGCAATACGTTCTTTTAGACCTTATAATATCAGGGAACTTTTCTTGAAGAGCACTAAAAAAAAGCCCTGCCCATTGGTCCACCACTGGGAGGGTTAAAAAATCGTTCACATAACCCACACTTTCTTTTGGGGGAAAGCGCCCATGAATGTCCTTTACATGAGGCAAATACTCCTCGTAACGAGATAGCATATAGAAACTGGCGGCAAAAATATCAAAGGGGACACTACTCTTGTCCCCCACAGGAAAAAAACAGGGTACCCCATTCCAATCACTCACTTTAATAGAATGATCATTGATCCCTTGCTCAAAGAGAAGCGAATGAGATCTAATAAAAAACTCATTCTGTAAGGCTTGTTTGGTGTAGGTTAATTTTGGTCCCTCATGTTTTATGAAGTCCGACACTTCAGTGGTAAAAGCAACTTCTATCCCTAACAATCGCTTACAAATATGGTTGGCAATATAAGTAAATCTGAGGGTGATTTTATAGGTGTATATCAGGAGCATCTAAAAGAGAATATGATTCAAAAAATACATAACCAAAGGAGCGGTCAATCAAAGTTTAAAATTAAACAATTATAGCAATTGCTGGTCTGCAAAACTAAAGTATTCATTTTTACCTACAATAATATGGTCTAATAACACCATATCTAACAACTTAGCTGCGTCTTTTAATTTAAGTGTTAAAGTCTTGTCAGCTGCAGAAGGTGTCAGATTTCCAGTGGGATGATTGTGGGCTACTATCATAGCTGTAGCGCCCCATTTTAAGGCTTGTTGCAACACTAACCTGATGTCTACAACCGTAGCCGTAAACCCTCCTTTGCCCAGTAATGACCGTTCTAAAACTACATGGGCATTATCCAAATACAGCACCCAAAATTCCTCATGAGCCAATCCAATGAGTACTGGTTTTAATACTGAAAAGGCCGCTGCACTAGAAGAAAGCGACAAAGGTTTCGAAGGGATAAGAGGTAACAATCGGTACCCCAAATCCAAAGAAGCCTTAATTTTCACAGCTTTCACCTTCCCCACCCCTTTAAAATCCATTAAATTTTCTACCGATAATTCAAAGAGTTTTTGAAGGTCATTACCAGAGCGAATTAAAAGGCTTTTGGCTAATGAAAGGGCAGATTGCCCCACAGATCCATTGCCAATAACAATGGCTAATAGTTCTGCATCTGTCAATTTTTGTCCTCCCAAACGGAGGTACTTTTCTCTGGGCTGGTCTTCAACAGACCAAGACTTCATACCCGAATTTTTAGGATAGACCATGAATAAAGATAGCCTGTATGGTTCAAAAAGGAGCGCCCACCAGATAAACTACACATATAATAGATTATCGGTCAAAAGCCTTTCTTAAAAGAAATAAAATATTAGGAGACCCTTTGGGCTAAAGCTTTAAAATCTGTTCCCCCATAATTTCCTGAACTCATAAACAAAAGCACCGTTTCTTCTAGCGGTAAATCCCTCAAGAAAACTGCCAATCCGTCTGTTGTAGTTTCTATTTGAAGTGTATTAGAGCCAAAAGCTTCTTTAATTACCTCAGCAGAGATAGGGTCCCGATCTTTTATGGCTAGTACGGCTGGTTCGTAGAAAACCATACCGACATCGGCCTTGGCCAAAGCATTTTTATACTCCTTGAGAAAAGAAACGTTTAAGCTGCTATAAGTATGTAATTCAAGTACCACAACCAACTTTCTATCCGGATACTGCTCCTTAACCGCTGCAGTAGTGGCCTTTACCTTACTGGGGGCATGAGCAAAATCTTTATAAATAGCCGTTTTGTTGTTTTTAGCAATTAATTCTAATCGTTTAGAAGCCCCTTTAAAACTGCTAATAGCCTCATAGAAATCTAGGGCGTCTATCCCCATATGCTGGCACACCCACTTAGCTCCTGCCAGATTATTAAGGTTGTGCTTTCCAAAAATCTCTAATGGTAAAGGACCTTCTTCCGTCTCTAGGTAAGTCAGGCCGTTGTCTATAGTAGCTTCTGGGGTGGTGTAAGCAATTTTACGAATGGTGTTGGTCGCTTTTTCAACCATTTCGTGAAGCAGCGCATCTTCTTGATTATAACTCAGACTACCTCCCGCTACAATACTGTCAATAAAGGATTCGAAGGGCGCGCAATAGGATTCAAAAGTGGGAAACACATTAATATGGTCCCAGGCAATACCACTCAAGAGCGCAATATGCGGCTTATAATGTAAAAACTTAGATTGAGGGTCTATGGGAGAGGAGAGGTATTCGTCCCCTTCTAATAACATAAAATCGTTCTCTTCAGTGAGGTGAACCATCTTGTCAAAGCCCTCTAATTGGGCCCCCACCATAAAGTCTATGTCTTTTTCGTGGTAGTGCATAACATGAAGAATCATAGAAGTAATGGTTGTTTTTCCATGACTCCCCCCTATGACTACGCGTGTTTTATGCTTTGAATGCTCGTATAAAAATTCAGGGTAAGAAGACACTTTTAAACCCAATTCTTGGGCTTTGGCAAGCTCAGGATTTCCTGGTTTCGCATGCATCCCTAAAATAATTACGTCTATGCCCGAGTGAATATTTTCAGGCTGCCAACCCATTTTTAAGGGAAGTAAGCCAACGACTTCTAAACGGCTTCTAGAGGGCTCAAAAATGACGTCGTCACTACCACTAATTTCGTGACCCGCTTCGTGTAATGCCAGTGCTAAATTATGCATGGCACTTCCTCCAATGGCTATAAAATGTATTCTCATAGTATTATTTTCCAGAACCCATAGATTCCTTTTGATCGTGTATCATTTCCCAAAGGGTGTCTTTGAGCGGCATAATGCCTTTTTGTGCCACTGCAGAGAAGAACAAAAATGGGGTGTTTCCCAATACAGGTTTTAGTAAAGCTGAAATTTCCGCTTCTAATTCCTCATCCAACATATCACTCTTAGAAATTGCGACCAGACGGTCTTTATCTAACAATTCAGGGTTGTATCTTCTCAGCTCGTCTAATAATACGCCGTACTCTTTTACAATATCTTCACTGTCTGCTGGGATTAAAAATAAAAGGGTCGCATTACGCTCTATATGCCTTAAAAAATAATGCCCCAGACCTTTGCCTTCCGCTGCTCCTTCAATAATTCCAGGAATATCTGCCATGACAAAACTCTTAAAATCTCTATACTCCACAATTCCTAAATTGGGTTTTAGGGTGGTAAAAGCGTAAGAGGCAATTTTTGGCTTGGCAGAAGTAATCACAGAGAGCAGGGTAGATTTTCCTGCATTGGGAAAACCAACCAATCCAACGTCTGCCAACACTTTTAATTCAAGGGTAAAAGACCCTTCTTTTCCTGGGATTCCAGGTTGTGCGTATCTGGGTGTTTGATTGGTAGAAGACCTAAAGTGCCAATTCCCTAGCCCCCCTTTTCCTCCTTCTAGAAGCACAATTTCTTGGTCGTGCTCAGTTACTTCATACAAGGGCTCCTGGGTTTCTCCATCTTTAACAACAGTTCCCAAAGGCACTTCTAAATAGACGTCATTTCCATCCGTACCAAAACTCCTGTTTTTGCTACCATGTCCTCCATGCTCCGCACTAAAGTGCTTTTTAAACTTATAATGAACCAGTGTCCAAAGGTGCTTATTGCCCTTCAAAATAATGTGTCCCCCTCTTCCTCCATCGCCACCGTCTGGTCCTCCTTTGGTGATGAATTTCTCCCTGTGTAAATGTATAGATCCCTTTCCTCCATTTCCTGAGGTTAAAAAAACCTTTACATAATCTACGAAATTTCCTTCTGTCATGGGGTAATGATTAAATAATTTGTGGGGTAATTTGGCCTATTCTAGGCCGATGCTTTAAACAGCGCTTTTTTATTATAAACCACTAATAATAGCAGCAATTCTCTTTGTTATTTCTGAAATTTCTCCAATGCCGTTCACAGCATAAAACTTATTTTGGGCCTTGTAAAAAGCTTCTAAAGGCGCTGTTTTAAGGTTGTATTCCTGAAATCTGTTTCTAATTTTTGTTTCGTCCTGATCGTCCGGTCTTCCACTTTCTTTACCTCGTTCTAACAGTCTAGCGGTTAAAACGTCCTCGTCTGCTTCCAAGGCTATAGTAGCTGAAATTTCCATTGACTTAGACTTTAAAAAAGCATCCAAGGCTTCTGCTTGGGCGGTTGTTCTTGGAAATCCATCAAAGATAAATCCTGCAGCTGCTTGGTTTTCATTCACCTCTGCCTCCAACATTTGTATGGTCACAGAATCTGGAACCAAATCTCCTTTATCCATATAAGACTTGGCCAATTGACCTAAAGAAGTATTTTGAGAAATATTAGCTCTAAAAACATCTCCAGTGGAAATATGCTTTAATTGGTAGGTTTCTTTTAAAAAGGCCGCTTGGGTTCCTTTTCCTGCGCCTGGTTTCCCAAACAAGACAAGGTTGGTTTTCATGGGGTTTTCTTTAGTTAATTAAAGGCACAAAGATAGTGTTTTGATTTCGCTTTTTTAAAGGGACAGACCGGCTTTATAATAATTATCTCGTATTTTTGTAGCACAAGCACTAAATAACCCTAAGGGCCTTATTAATGAGTACAAACTATTTTTCCTCTAATTTCACTCTCGGTATTCTCGGTGGCGGGCAACTCGGCAAAATGCTTTTGCAGGAAACCAGAAAATGGGACATTCAAACAAAAGTATTAGATCCCGCTAAAGACGCTCCATCTAGATTGGCTTGCAACCATTTTGAGCAAGGAGATTTAATGGACTATGAGACTGTTTTTAATTTTGGAAAAACGGTAGATCTACTTACCATAGAAATTGAAAATGTAAATATAGACGCCCTAGAAGCGCTTGAAAAAGAAGGAATTACTGTATATCCTTCCTCAGATAGTCTTAAAAGTATTGCCAACAAGGGCACCCAAAAACTGTTTTACACAGACCATCAGATTCCAACGGCAGCTTTCAATAGATTTGCCTACAGCTCAGAAAT
>JAQWTF010000121.1:0-5066 GCA_029242825.1 Flavobacteriaceae bacterium
ATACTAGTAAGCACAAATTTTTTTTATGGCAGAGAATGCAACCATTAGGCTTAATAAAGTCCTAAGAGAATTAAACATTTCACTGGATAGAGCGGTAGACTACCTAGCGGCTAATGGGCATGCTATTGAGGCAAGGCCTACTACTAAAATATCGGAAGAAGTGCATCAGGTTCTTTTAGACCAGTTCCAAACGGATATGAGCAAGAAAGTTGCTTCCAAGGAAGTGGGTGAAGAAAAGAGAAAAGAAAAGGAGGCTATTAGAATTGAACTTGAAAAAGAGCAAGAAGAAAAGCGCTTGGCTAAGGAAGCAAGAGCTGCCGAGGTGGTTAAAGCGAAAGGATCTATTAGTGGGCCAACTACGGTAGGTAAAATTGATTTAGACGCTCCAACTGCCAAGGAAACACCTGCTCCAGAGGCTGTAAATGAGGCTCCTGCTGCTCCTAAAGAAGCGGCGCCCAAGGCAGCGCCAAAACAAGAAGTTATTAAGGCAGCTGCGCCAAAAGCAGCTGGACTTAAAATAGTATCGGCTGCGCCAGCAGCCAAAGCAACTGAAAAAGCGCCAGTAAAAGAAGCACCACTAAAAGAGACCTCTGAAAAAGAGGCGACTGTAGCGGCTACACCTGAGGCGGTTAAAAAAGAGGCGTCAGAGAAGTCTGAAGAGGCTAAAGAGGAAACGCCAGCTGCTAAGCCATTGGCAGAAGCAGAGCAGCCTACGGGATCTATTGCTACACAGTACAAGAAATTAAGTGGGCCTAAAATTATGGGAGACAAAATAGATTTGTCTCAGTTCAATAAGCCCAAGAAAAAACCTGTTGCTTCTTCTAGCAATGACGACAATAAGAAAAGACGAAAAAGAATAGTATCTCCTTCTGGAGGTCCTGGCGCTGCTGCTTCAGCCGCACCAAGACAGAGAGGGACAGGACCAAGAGGTAAAGCTGCTGCGGGCCAACGATTTAATGCTGCGCCAAAAGTAGAGCCCACAGAGGAGGAAGTACAAAAACAAGTACGAGAAACCCTGGAGAAATTACAGGGGAAATCCAAAAAAGGAAAAGGGGCTAAGTACCGTAGAGACAAACGTGAATCTCACAGGGAGCAAACAGAAAAAGACCTAGAACAGCAAGAATTAGAAAGCAAAATCCTCAAGGTAACTGAATTTGTTACGGCAAATGAAGTAGCTACCATGATGGATGTTTCTACCACTCAGATTATCTCTGCCTGTATGTCTCTTGGGATCATGGTTACCATGAACCAACGTTTAGACGCAGAAACACTTTCTATAGTAGCAGAAGAATTCGGTTACCAAGTAGAGTTTGTCACTGCAGATATTGAAGAGGCTATTGTTGAGGTAGAAGATACTGCAGAAGATTTGGTGTCTAGAGCACCAATAGTAACGGTAATGGGTCACGTAGATCACGGTAAAACGTCGCTCTTAGATTATATTAGAAAAGAAAATGTGATTGCCGGCGAGAGTGGGGGAATTACACAGCATATTGGTGCCTACGGGGTAACTTTAGATAGTGGTCAGAAAATCGCTTTCTTAGACACGCCAGGTCACGAGGCCTTTACGGCCATGCGTGCTCGTGGTGCTCAAGTGACAGATATTGCCATTATTGTAGTAGCTGCGGACGACGACATTATGCCGCAAACAAAAGAGGCCATTAGCCATGCGCAAGCTGCTGGTGTACCTATTGTATTTGCGATTAATAAAATAGATAGACCTGCTGCCAATCCAGATAAGATTAAAGAAGGATTGGCTCAGATGAATTTATTGGTAGAAGACTGGGGAGGTAAAATACAATCTCATGATATTTCTGCTAAAACAGGATTGGGTATTAAAGAGCTTTTAGAAAAAGTCTTGCTAGAAGCAGAGCTTTTAGAATTAAAAGCCAACCCTGAAAAACGCGCTGTAGGTACAGTGGTAGAAGCTTTCCTAGACAAAGGAAGGGGTTATGTGTCTACTGTTTTGGTTCAGGCGGGTACCCTTAGAATTGGAGATTATTTGCTAGCGGGAACTTGCAGTGGAAAAGTAAAAGCCATGCAAGATGAGCGCGGACAAAATATTATGGAGGCTGGACCTTCTACACCCATATCTGTATTGGGATTAGATGGTGCGCCACAAGCAGGAGATAAATTCAATGTATTCGAAGACGAACGCGAAGCCAAGCAAATTGCGACAAAGCGTTCTCAATTAATGAGAGAGCAATCTGTTAGAACGCAGCGTCACATTACCTTAGATGAGATAGGAAGGCGTATTGCACTGGGAGATTTCAAGGAGCTAAACGTGATCTTAAAAGGAGATGTGGATGGTTCAGTAGAGGCATTGACAGATTCGTTCCAAAAACTTTCTACAGACGAGATACAAGTAAATATAATCCATAAAGGGGTAGGGCCTATCACAGAGTCCGACGTCTTATTGGCCTCTGCCTCAGATGCGATTATTATTGGATTTAACGTTCGCCCAATGGGGAATGCTAGGTCTATAGCAGATAAGGAAGAAATTGACATTAGAATGTACTCTATTATCTACGACGCTATTAATGAGCTCAAAGATGCCATGGAAGGTATGTTGTCTCCAGAGATGAAAGAAGAGATTACAGGTACGGCTGAAATTAGAGAGACCTTTAAAATTTCTAAGGTGGGAACTATTGCGGGTTGTATGGTGCTGACAGGTAAAATCTTTAGAAATTCAAACATTCGTTTAATTAGAGATGGTGTCGTTATCTATACCGGAACACTGTCATCTTTAAAACGTTTCAAAGACGACGCCAAAGAAGTAGCCAAAGGATATGACTGTGGGCTTCAGGTGAAGAATTACAACGACATTAGAGAATTAGATGTTGTAGAAGCCTTCCAAGAAGTAGCGGTTAAAAAGAAATTAAAATAATATGGCCTCACGGCCGATGCAAAAAAAAAAGAGCCTTTAAAGGCTCTTTTTTTTTGGTCTTAACTCAACTGTTAAGCGCTTGTTATTTTTTTAAGATTTGAGGTTTTAAAAGCACAGCGGCAGGGTACTTTTTACGCACTGCAATAAGGTTTCTCTCCGCTTCAAGTCTCGTTTTAAAAGTTCCGATTCTCAGCCTGAAACTAGGAGATTCAAAGTCAATACTCCTGGGCCATTCTGAAAAACTTTCATCCAGATTTTTCAAAAGTTCTTCTGTTTGGTCTAGTGGACCTGAGTAGATCTGAATGCGATAATCTCCCCTTCCTTTTTGGTAGCTAATAAATGCCTCTAAAAGTGCTGCATGTTTTTCAATATCAGTTAAAACAATACTGTCTTTTTCTACTGTAAGGGATGTTTCTTGTGCTGCAGAAAATCCAGTAAAAAAAACTAGGAACGGAAGGATATAAAAGGGTTTATGTTTCATTTTGTTTCACGAAAAAGTGTTTTTCAAAGGTAACTTATTACAAATCAAAGCTAAAAAAAAATAATTATTTAGAATGTTTATAAATTAGTAAAATCTACCTAGAATGGGCTTAATAAAATAAGTTCTATGTCGTATTTTTGTGTCCAAATTTATTGTGCCGATGATTACTTTTTGTTGTTTATATCAGTAAAAATCGTGCCAAACCTGAAGATTACAATATCTAATAATATGAAAAAGGTGACATACCGCAATCTCGTTTCTTCATTCCTAGGGTTGTTTTTAGTGGCTTTAACACTGATCCCTCAAAATCTTTCTGCTCAAGACCAGTCCGCTGGTGACCCTGTTAAAGGGAAGCAATTATTCAATCAAAACTGTGCTGCATGTCATGCCTTGAATAGGAAAATGACAGGTCCTGCTCTTGTGGGAGTTACGGCTAAGTACGAGGGAGATAAAGAATGGTTGTACGCTTGGATTAAAAACAACAACAGTTTAATTAAAGCAGGCGACGAGCGTGCTTTGGCTATTTACAATGAGTACAATCAGGCGGCAATGACTGCTTTCCCTACTTTGAGTAATGAAGATATTGACAATATTCTCGCTTATACAGATGCACCTGCACCCGCTCCGGCTGCTGCAACTGCAGCTAGCACTGCAGCGGCTCCAGTAGCTGCCTCAGGAATTTCAAATGAAGTGATTCTCGGTGCTTTAATGTTAGTGTTTGGCTTGTTGGTTATGATGCTTTTCTTGGTCAACAAAACACTGAGAAGTATTGCTGAAGCTAATGGTGTTGTTTACGAAACTGAAGAGAAAGAAGTGCGTATGCCAATTTGGTTGGCTTTTGCTAAAAATCAATTTTTGGTTTTGGTTACGGTGATCTTCTTATTGCTTTCTAGTGCTTACTATGTGTATGGATTTTTAATGCAGGTGGGTGTAGATCAGGGTTATGCTCCGGTTCAGCCTATACATTACTCTCATAAAATTCACGCTGGAGACAACAAGATTGAGTGTACTTACTGTCACTCGTCTGCTAGAGTATCTAAGCATTCAGGAATACCTTCTTTGAATGTGTGTATGAATTGCCACAAATCAATTTATGAGTACAAGGGTAATCCAGAAGGTCCTTCTCAAGAAGATTTGGCGAATGGTTACACCAATGAGTTTTACACCAAAGAGATTAAAAAATTGTATAAAGCTGTTGGATGGGATGAGGACAATCAACAATACACTGGTGAAAGCCAGCCTGTAGAGTGGGTAAGAATCCATAACCTTCCAGATTTTGCTTATTTCAATCACTCGCAGCACGTTTCTGTGGCTGGTGTAGCTTGTCAGACCTGTCACGGTCCTGTAGAAGAAATGGAGATTATGTATCAGTACAGTCCACTAACTATGGGGTGGTGTATTGATTGTCACAGAGAGACCAATGTGAAAGTAGAAGGGAATGCTTACTACGATAAAATTCACGAGGCACTTTCTCAGAAGTACGGTGTAGAAAAACTTACGGCTGCTCAAATGGGTGGTTTGGAATGTGGTAAGTGTCACTACTAGAAATTTAGATTTAGAAAAAAAAAGAAGCTAATTACAGAGATAATATTATGTCATCAAACAAAAAATACTGGAAGAGTGAAGCAGAGCTTTCTGCTAACGACGCCATGATTGAGACGCTAAAACAAAACGAGTTTGTAGAGCAAATCCCTACTGGGG
>JAQWTF010000118.1:0-3234 GCA_029242825.1 Flavobacteriaceae bacterium
GCCAGCGGATTTCCGGACAGCGTTCCTGCCTGATACACCGGTCCGTCTGGTGCCAAATAATTCATTATTTCTGCCCTAGCTGCAAAAGCACCTACCGGCAAACCACCACCAATTACTTTTCCAAAACAAACAATATCTGCGGAAATATCCAAAACCTCTTGGGCCCCACCTGCTGCCAGTCTAAAACCAGTCATAACCTCATCAAAAACAAGTAATATGCCCTCATGACTACAAAGTCTTTTTAGGCCTTGAATAAAACTAGCTTCTGGTGGAATACAGCCCATATTACCGGCTACTGGCTCAATAATAATTGCAGCAATGTCATTCTTGTGTTCTTGCACCAATTGTTGCACCCCTTCCAAATCGTTATAATCTACCAGAAGGGTGTCTTTTGCCGTTCCTTTTGTCACACCAGGACTGCTCGGTGCACCAAAAGTTACCGCACCACTACCTGCCTGAATTAAGAAGGCGTCTGAATGTCCGTGATAACAACCCTTAAATTTTATAATCTTGTCTTTTTTTGTGAACCCCCTGGCCAAACGAATGGCGCTCATACAGGCTTCTGTGCCTGAATTGACAAACCTAATTTTATCTATTCCAGGCACCATACTAACCGCGAGTGAGGCCAATTCTGTTTCAATAGCGGTAGGCATTCCAAAAGAAGTGCCCAAAGCAGCTTTTTCTGTCACGGCTTTTAAAACAGGCTCGTAAGCGTGTCCTAAAATAAGTGGCCCCCATGAGGCAATAAAATCTACATACCTATTCCCGTCTACGTCGTATAGGTAAGCCCCTTTGGCACGTTCAACAAAAATAGGTGTCCCTCCAACTGCTTTAAAAGCCCTTACTGGAGAGTTCACGCCTCCTGGTATTACTTTCTGTGCCGCTTCAAAAAGGGCGCTACTTCTCTGATAATTCATCTATTTTATACTTATTTTAAGTGAGGTACCCACCTGAATGTCATTGCTCTTAAGCCCGTTAATCTTCTTGAGTGTGTCTACACTAAGACCGTATTTTTTGGAAATTCCAAAAAGAGTATCTCCTTTTTGAACCTGATGAATACGGTCAGACACATAACTACTTATTGGGTTTTCACTATTTTCTTTAATAATTCTTTGTGCCTTTCTAGGGTGGTCGTATTGGTCTAAATTATATTTTTGAATCTGGGCAATGAGCTTGGCGGGGTATTTTGGATCTGTGGCATAGCCGGCTTTTTTCAATCCCCTAGCCCAGGCTTTATAATCGGTGGTTCGGTAGTCAAACAAAAACGCATATCTGCTGCCATTGGCTAAAAAAAGACTGTGGTCTCTGTAGGACTCTCTGGGGTGTAGGTACTTCCTAAAACACTCCCCCTTTTCGTCGTCGTCATGGGTGGTGGAAGGGCCCCGCCATTTGGTGTGACACTTTATCCCAAAGTGGTTGTTAGACTTTCGAACCAAATTACTGCTCCCAGCACCACTTTCTAACAATCCTTGGGCTAAGGTAATGCTGGCAGGAATACCATAGGCCTCCATTTCCTCTAAGGCAATGGGAGCGAATGTACGTATATACTCTTCTGCAGAATTAAAGGTATAGGTGGTAAATCCGGCTGTGTTTTCATCCGGTAGTGCGTTTGGTTTTGACCCTTGAGCACTTGATTTTTCGTAGGCTTTTTTTGCCTGGGCATAGCTGCGCTTCTTTTTTGCGATACAGCTACTGAGCAATAACGCAAAAGAAACCACCCATAAAAAAGATTTCAATCTCATAGCAACCATTCTATATCTTGCTTTCGCAGTTTTTTATTCATGCCTTCAATGGCTTGTAAACCCCCTGTATGAATCATTAAAATATGGTCTCCAGAGACAAAATAATCTTTAGCAATGAGGTCCAAGGTGCCAAAAACCATTTTTGCAGTGTAAATAGGATCCAAAACAACCCCTGTATCTCGCCTAAATTGATTGGCAAAATTTACCAACTGAGGGCTGAGCTTTGCATAACCCCCAAAATGATACGATTCAAAAAGGGTCCAATTGTTCTGCTGTGTAAAATTACAAATATCTTTTTGCAAAAAAGCGCCTTTTAGGGCTGGAAATCCAAGAATTTCTTGGTGTTCAAATGCAGCCTCTGCCAAACCAGACAGCGTACCTCCAGTACCAACAGCCACACAAATGTGCGTATATTTAGCGTCCAACTCCTGGAGTATTTCTGCACATCCCTTGACCGCTAGTGCGTTGGTACCTCCCTCTGGAATGAGATAAAAATGGCCAAAAGTCGCTTGTAGTTTGGCCACAAATTGTGGCCGATGCTTTTCTCTATACACCTCCCTAGACACAAAGTGAAAAGACATTCCATGTAATTTCGCTCTCTCAAGGGTAGGATTCAAGGGTTGTCCTGCCAATTCTTCTCCACGAATTATCCCAATGGTCTTAAAACCATGGATTTTTCCTGCATAGGCTACCGCGGCAATGTGGTTTGAAAAAGCACCACCGAAGGTGAGCAGCGTATGCTGCTTTGCCGCTTTAGCCGCCTGAATATTGTATTTTAACTTTCGGTATTTATTGCCAGAAATACCCGGAAACAACAACTCCTCTCGCTTAAAAGCGAGTTGAATGCCTTTCTCTCTAAGCAAAGGCAGGTCTATTTCGGTATATGTAGCTATTTCGTTTATCAATGGACTAAGTAGAGAATTGAACGCAAAATTCGTATTTTTAACATTCACAAAATAGCTTTTATACCCTAAATCTCAATTGCCGAACTAATGATGAAAAAATACATTCCTGTAGAAGAAGGTGATTTTTATTACGACCCAAGCGGTTATAGGGTGTTTACTGCCCAATATCACTTAAAAAGGGGCTATTGCTGTGAGAGTGGTTGTAGGCATTGCCCCTATGGTTATGACCCAAAAACAAACAAGCAATAGCACTGCATTCTCAAAGTAGTCCTGTTGCGCTGCGCTAATACCGTTCAATTGTATTTCACCAGAAGAATAATGGAAAAGAATGGCATGCTTTTTGATTTTAGGGTGATATATTAAATTTTTAATCTTTTTAAAACTGGATTTATGATGAGACAAAAACTATTATTCGCATTACCGCTATTCACTTTTATGATGTTTCTCCATAGTTGCTCCAGCATAAAGGTCATTACAGATTACGATCCCAATGTATCATTTGATCGCTACAAAACCTACGCTTTTTACAAAGCGGGAATAGATCAGGTAAAAATTTCTGATTTAGACAAGAGAAGGATTTTAAAATC
>JAQWTF010000119.1:0-3165 GCA_029242825.1 Flavobacteriaceae bacterium
GGTCTCATTCCTCTGAAAGCAGCTCTCATAGTGGTGTCTAATTGTTTTACAGCAGTAGCTTTATAACAAGTATATTGACCTATTTGCTTGGTTTCTGCAGTTAAAGTCCAAGCCAATGGCTTTAAGGTATCTTCTACCAAAAAAGGCTTTCCAAAAATATCTGTTTCATTGGTGTAGGTCTGAGCCTGAATGTCCTTGTAGTAAACGCCAGAACCTCCACCAAAACCCATAAAACGCATACCCGGACCTCCAGCACCAGGTGCATCTAGTTTCTGCTCTTCCTCATAAGTAGAAGCTGTTCTATTGAAATTCAGGACAAAAGTCTTTTCTAGCATAGATTTCATGCGCTCCTGAATCATTTTTTTCTGGGCTTCAGGCATCTGTCTACCTCCGAAATTCATGTCTACCGTGGACTTAGACATATAGGTAGCCGTCCCTTGAAAATCTTGGGCTACTCCAACTGTTTGTGCAATTATGACTAAAAAAAGCGTCTTAAAAAATGTGCTCATAATGATTAAGTGTTTAGCCTTTGACTAAAGGATTGATCATAAGTTTAATCTAAAGTCAAAAAAAACACATCCAAAATAGAAGAAAGCCCTTCAACCTAAAATGGCAAACACTTTTAGTCATTTAGATTTTATAAAATTGCAGAAAATAGGTATCTTGTTGCCCCCCTTAAAAAGGGACCATGACCTAACAAAGACCTAATCGTATGCATGTAGCTATTGCTGGAAATATTGGCGCAGGAAAAACCACGCTCACCAAATTACTCTCTAAACACTATAAATGGGATGCGCACTTTGAAGAAGTAGACGATAATCCATATTTAGATGACTTCTACAATCAAATGGAAAGATGGAGTTTTAACCTTCAAATTTTCTTCCTCAATAGCAGATACAGACAAATTCTAGAAATTAGAGAATCCGGCAAGAACATTATCCAAGACAGAACCATTTACGAAGACGCTTTCATATTCGCACCTAACTTACATGCTATGGGGCTTATGACCAATAGAGATTTTAACAACTACAAACAGTTGTTTGAGCTCATGGAAAAATTGGTGCAACCACCAGAGCTGGTCATTTACCTCAGGAGTTCGGTACCCAACTTGGTCAACCAAATACAGAAAAGAGGTCGCGAATACGAGAACACTATCTCCATAGACTACCTCAGTAGGTTAAACGAACGCTACGAAGCCTGGGCACACGGCTACACCAATAGCAAATTATTGGTCATAGACGTAGATCCCTTAGATTTTGTAGCCAACCCAGAAGACCTGGGATCTATCATCGAAAAAATAGATGCCGAGATTAACGGTTTGTTTTAAACTTAAACCACCTTCAAAATCTCTATCTCGTTTCCTCTAAAAGTAAAGGATTCTCCAGTTTTCTTGCCGAGTAGTAATTGCCCTATGGGGCTTTGGGGGGAGATGCAATAGATATTTTTTAGGTGATGGGAGAAGGCATCGGCCGGGACGGCCAGAAAATAGCTTGCTAAAGAGGTGTGTACCAATGCACCGGGGGCTATTTGAACACTAGTAGCCCTGTTTTTTAAGCTGCCCAATGTCTTTAGATCTTGGTCATTGCGTTCGCGTTGCTGGGCCAGCTTTTCGCGTTCTAACTGAATCATGGCCCTACCCGTTTCGTGTTTGTCTCCTGCCGAACTCTTGCCTTCACTGTCCAACGCCTCCAATAAAGATTGGTCCTGTGCCAAATAATCCTTGGCTTTTTGGCGTAAAAAAGAGTCACAATGGGTAAATACTGCAGATTTTAGGGCTTCCATATAGTGGTGATTTAAAAAAGCCCATAGTGACTTCACTATGGGCTTTTATGGGGCGTACCCCTATGTTTAGGTCAGTTATTTACGTACGTCCATGCGTTGAATTTCTATTGAAATCTCTTCGTTGGATTGGCTGTCTATGTCTGCCTGAAAGGCGGCCAATTCTTCCTGAACACTAGCTTCTGTGCCTTCAAATACACGCTCTACTGTCTTGGTCTCACCATTTTCAGTAATGGTGTAAGCAACTGTAGCAGTCACCTCATCTTGTTCATTGCTGCTCGCATTTACAGAAACAGAAATTTCTTTATGAGACTCATGTAATCCCTCTGTAGTGTGACCCTCTCCTAATATAGGGGCAATTACTAGTCCTACCAGACAGGTGAGCTTAATTAATATGTTCATAGAAGGTCCTGATGTATCCTTGAATGGATCTCCCACTGTATCTCCAGTCACGGCAGCTTTATGCGCGTCTGAGCCTTTGTAGGTCATTTCTCCGTTGATCATGACACCCGCTTCAAAAGATTTTTTAGCATTGTCCCAAGCACCTCCTGCGTTGTTTTGGAAAATAGCCCACATAACACCACTCACACAAACACCAGCCATATAGCCTCCTAAAGGTTCCGCACCAAAGAGAAGTCCTATTAATATAGGAGTGATAATGGTAATTAATCCCGGTAGAATCATTTCTCTAAGCGCTGCTTTGGTAGATATGTCAACACATTTGGCGTATTCTGGTGTTCCGGTTCCCTCCATAATTCCAGGAATTTCGCGAAACTGTCTTCTTACTTCTTGCACCATTTCCATGGCTGCTTTTCCTACAGATTGCATAGCTAAGGCGGAGAATACCACTGGGATCATTCCTCCTACGAATAGCATGGCCAATACGTCTGCCTTAAATATATTAATCCCGTCTATGCCTGTGAAAGTCACATAGGCCGCAAATAAGGCCAAGGCAGTTAATGCCGCAGAGGCTATGGCAAAACCTTTACCAACTGCTGCGGTGGTGTTCCCTACCGAGTCTAAAATGTCTGTACGCTCTCTCACTTCTGGAGCCAATTCACTCATTTCTGCTACCCCTCCTGCGTTGTCTGCAATGGGTCCAAAGGCGTCTATGGCCAATTGCATGGCTGTGGTGGCCATCATGGCCGATGCCGCAAGCGCTACCCCATAAAAACCTGCCAATTCATAGGATCCGTATATGGCGGCTGCGAATAAAATAACCGAAGAAAAGGTAGATTTCATTCCCACCGCTAATCCTGCAATAATATTGGTAGCAGCCCCTGTAGAACTGTTTTCTACAATATCCATTACTGGCTTTTTACCCAAAGAAGTGTAGTAGGCCGTCACAAAAGAAATTAAAGCCCCTACCGCTAGTCCAATACAAGC
>JAQWTF010000128.1:0-8888 GCA_029242825.1 Flavobacteriaceae bacterium
CAATCTACGTGAGGGGTGTAGTTAGGTTTGTTTTTACCTCTAAGCATAATAGCTATTTTAGAAGCCAAACGTCCTAAAGTTTGTCCTTCTGCATCTACCAGTACCCACTGTTTGTTAACTGTAGCTTTGTTAGCTGAAACAGTTTTGTAACTTAATGTGTCCACACTAATATTTTTATTGATTAAACACTATAATCCCGATAATCGGGCTGCAAATGTACAACTAATTAGTTGAATTCCAAATGCTGTTTTTTGATTATTTTTATAATTAGTTCATTTTTTTTTGTTTTTCACACTCTTAAGGAAATGTTAAAACTCTTGTGACCTGCTCCTATTACAATTCAGGGGGGTATTTTTACCGCTTAACTTACCCTGTTTTCATGCACTTTAAATACTTATTTGCATTTTTTTTTCTAGTTAATTTCTCGGTTTTTTCACAGGAAGGTGCTGCTGTTTCAAAGGTGCCTCTACCCACTAAATACGACCAAAAAACTTATGTAACCCAGCGGTTACCTTTAAATAAAGTCCCTGATATTGACGGACTTATTAAAGAACCTATTTGGGATATTGTTCCATGGGCAGGAGACTTTATTGAGCAAATGCCCGATGAGAATACTTCCCCTGCTCAAGAAACACAATTTAAAATTGCCTATGATTCTAAATACCTTTACGTTGCGGTGCGTTGTTTTGACACTGAACCAGATAAAATTGAAAAGCGTCTTTCAAGACGCGACGGTTTTCAGGGTGACCGAGTGGCTTTTATACTGGATAGTTATTTAGACAAAAGAACGGCATTTGCTTTTTCTGTTACTGCCGCTGGAGTGAAAGGGGATGAGTTTGTTTCTGAGAATGGTAATAATTGGGACGACTCATGGAACCCCATCTGGTATGTGGCCACCAATATTGACAATCTAGGTTGGACTGCTGAAATGAAAATACCCTTTAGTCAGTTAAAATTTGGAAATGCTAAGGAACAGTTTTGGGGCCTACAACTCTCCAGGATGTTGTTTAGAGCGCAAGAACGCTCTGCCTGGGATAGAATTCCTCAAAATGCTGCTGGTATGGTGAGTGAGTTTGGTACCTTAAGAGGTCTCATTGACATTGAGCCGCAAAGACAATTAGAGATACAGCCCTTTACAGTGGGCCAGTACGACACTTATCAAGCCCAAATGGGCAATCCTTACAGAGATGGAAAAGATCCTAAACTCAACCTAGGGTTGGACGCTAAAATTGGTATTACCAATGACCTTACTTTAGACCTTACAGTAAATCCTGATTTTGGTCAAGTAGAGGCAGATCCGGGCGCGATTGCTTTGGATGGATTTCAGATATTTTTTAGAGAGCAAAGACCCTTTTTTATAGAGAACAAAAACATCTTTGATTTTAGATTTGCCAATGGGAATGACAACCTTTTTTATTCTAGGAGAATTGGTAGGAGTCCTCAGTTGGGGGCATCGGCGCCCGAAGGGGGCCATATTAATAGACCTAATAATACGACTATTCTTGGGGCTGCTAAATTTTCTGGTAAGACTAAAAACGGTTGGTCTCTAGGTCTTTTAGAGAGTGTGACCAATGGGATGTATGCGGAATCTGACCTTAATGGAGAAAGATCGGAGACTTTAGTGGAGCCTATGACCAATTACTTGGTGGGTCGTGCACAAAAAGATTTTAACAATCGCATGTCTTTCTTGGGTGCTATTTTTACAGCGACCAACAGACAATCAGATCCATTAGCGGTTTCTTTACACAAGGCTGCTTATACGGGAGGTATAGATTTTTTGCACCAATGGAAGGACCGGACCTATTATATTGAAGGTAATGTGATTGGCTCTAGGGTGCAGGGAACTCCTGAGGCTATTAGGGAAACCCAAGAAAGTATTGTCCATATGTTTCAGCGTTCAGACGCTACGCATGTGGGTGTAGATCCGGACAAAACCAGTCTTACAGGAACAGGTGGTAAGCTGGTCTTTGGAAAGGGTGCTGGAGTTTGGCAGTATAGTATGGGCGGCAATTGGCGTTCTCCTGAATTAGAGCTCAATGATGTGGGTTTTTTAAGGGAGACGGACCTCATTAGACAGTTTACTAATTTAAGGGCCCAGTTTTTAGATCCTAGCAGTTGGTATAGGAGTGCGTCCCTTCGTTTTTCTCAAAGTAGTACGTATGATTTTCAAGGCAATAACAACCGCCTTCAATACGACTTTAGGGGTGAAGTTAATTTCATCAATAACTGGAACTTTGAGATGGGGCTTACCCATAAACCTTTAATTAACATCAACGCGTTTTTAAGGGGAGGGCCTAGGTGGCGTTTTTCTGAGGAGAATTTTATGTTTTTCTCTGTAGGCTCTGACGATCGTAAAAAATTGGCTGTTGGTGCTGGATTTGTAAAGAGTCAAGCAAAGGACAATAATTTCTCTTTGGACCGTTATGGGCTAGATCTTACCTACCAACCTTTAGATGCTTTGAGTATGTCTTTGGCGTTAGAGTATGAGGTGAACCCTTCTAGAACACAGTATGTAACTCAAGGTTTGGCCAATAACCTTCCTTATTATATTACCGCAGCGATTGATCAGACTTCTTTTGTGACTTCTATGCGTTTAAATTACACGATTAATCCAAACCTCACCCTTCAGTATTACGGACAGCCTTTTATTGCCAATGGGGTTTATTCAGATTTTAACTATGTGACTAATGCTGCTGCCAAGCGCTTGGACAACAGAGTAGCTTGGTACGACCAACAGCAGATTACAAAAGAAAATGGCCAATATTTAATTGATCAAGATCGCAATGGTACTACTGATTTTTCTTTCGAGGATCCCGACTTTTCTTTTGTCCAATTTAGGTCTAATCTTGTCATGCGATGGGAGTATATTCCTGGATCTGAACTATTTTTGGTTTGGTCACAAGGCGCTACAGGCTTTGCTAATCCAATGGATAGGTTGGGGTACAGCCTGAGAGATCAGATCTTAAATCAAAAACTAGAAAATACTTTTCTAATTAAGGCTACCTACAGGTTTGCCAGGTAAATTATTTCTAATAAACGCCAACTTAGTGAGCCTGTGTTTGATTACTGTTTTAATGGGCTTCTAGCCAGTTTTCGCCTACCCCTAATTCTACGTCTAAAGGTACGGTAAGTGTAAAGGCGTTTTCCATAGCAGATTTAACGAGTTCTTTGACTTGTTCTAACTCTGGTTTATACACATCAAAGACCAATTCATCATGCACTTGTAGGAGCATTCTTGTGCGTAACTTTTGTTGGTCTAGTGTCTTTTGAACTGCTATCATGGCCAATTTTATAATGTCTGCGGCACTTCCCTGAATAGGAGCATTTACGGCATTTCGTTCCGCGGCACCCCTTACAATAGCATTGTTGGCATTAATGTCTTTGAGATACCTTCTGCGCCCTAGTACCGTTTCTACATAGCCATTTTCTCTAGCGAAATTCACTTGATTGTTCATATAGGCCTTGAGCTTTGGGTAGCTTTCATAATAAGTGTCTATGAGTACTTTGGATTCTGCCCTACTCAAATCTGTTTGATTGCTGAGTCCAAAGGCAGATACGCCATAGATAATACCAAAATTCACCGTCTTGGCATGGCTCCTTTGTTCCCTAGTGACTGACGCTAGGGGTACATTAAATACTTTTGCTGCTGTGGCGGCATGAATGTCTGCGCCTTCTTTAAAGGCTGCGATCATATTGTCTTCTTCACTCAGTGCTGCTATGATCCTCAATTCTATTTGTGAGTAATCTGCTGCCAGCAGTACATGCTCCTGGTCTCTCGGAATAAAGGCTTTTCGGATCTGTTTTCCCCTTTCGGTTCTAATGGGGATGTTCTGTAAATTTGGGTTGTTACTACTCAATCTTCCGGTGGCTGCTACGGTTTGCATATAGTCCGTATGCACCCTTCCTGTTTGTGTAGACACTTGCAGCGGAAGTGCGTCTACATAAGTGCTTTTTAGCTTAGCTAGCCCTCGGTATTCCAGAACATCGGCAATTATTTTGTGTTCTTTAGCCAAATAAGAGAGTACATCTTCTGCAGTAGAGTATTGCCCTGTCTTGGTTTTTTTGGGTTTTTCTACCAATTGCATCTTTCCAAATAGTATGTCCCCCAATTGTTTGGGAGAAGCAATATTAAAGGTTTCTCCTGCGGCTTCGTAAATATCTTTTTCTAATTGTAGAATATCCTTGTCTAAAGTGACAGATAGTTCTTTTAAAAAGGCCACATCTAGATTAATGCCTTCTAATTCCATACCTGCCAATACCCTTAGCAAGGGCGCTTCCATGTCTGTAAAGAGGGATTCATTTCCCGCAGCGGCTAATTCTGTTTTGAATTGTTGGGCCAACTGAAAACAAAGGTCTGCGTCTTCTACTGCGAAGGCTACTTGCTGTTCCAGCGCCACTTCCCGCATGCTTATTTTTTGCTTGCCTTTGCCTATTAACGCTTCAATAGCTATAGGCGTATAGTTTAAATAAGTTTCGCTCAGAACACTTAGGTTGTGTCTCATGTCTGGATTGATGAGGTAATGGGCCAGCATAGTGTCAAAACAAGGGCCTTTTACTTCAATGCCATAACGGTGGAGTACTTTAAGGTCATATTTGAGGTTTTGCCCTATCTTTTTAACGCCTTCGTGTTGGAAAAATGCTTTGAGTTCAGATAAGATTTCACTTGTTTCTTCCTGGTCTTCTGGGAGGGATATGTAGAATCCTTTATGGGCTTCCCAGCTAAATGCTATACCTACAAGGCTCGCTTCTAAAGGGTCTAAGCTGGTTGTTTCAGTGTCAAAACACACCTGAGATTGTTGTAATAATTTTTGGATAAACAATTTCATGCCTAAGCCAGGACCTACCAATTGGTAGTGGTGAGAAACCTCATTTATGGTTTTTCTTGAGGAGAATATTTGTCCTCCCTCTGAGCTGTTTTCCGCACTGTCAAAAAGCCCAAATTGTCCACTTCCTGCAGTAGTTGCTTCTGCTTTTTTAAGCGTGTTGGCTTCTGGAGTGTTGGGGGTTTCTTTGGGCGCGAAAAACAACCTTAGAAACTGCTCGGTGAGCCGCCTAAATTCCAGTTTCTCAAAAATGGCTTGAACCTTTTCGCTATCTGGTGTACTGAGCTGATAAGCAGCTGCATTAAAAGTAACATCGCAATGAATATTAATGGTGGCTAATTTTTTTGACAGTAAACCAAGCGCTGCGTTTTCAGACACTTTTTCTTTCATTTTCCCTTTGAGCTGATCAGTGTTAGCCAAAAGGTTTTCCATGCTTCCAAAATCTGCCAAAAACTTTTTGGCTGTTTTTTCTCCTACACCGGGAAGTCCCGGTATATTGTCACTGGCGTCTCCCATCATGCCTAAGTAATCTATGACTTGTTCGGGACGCTCTACACCAAATCTTTTTTGGATCTCTGGAATGCCCCATATTTCAATCCCATTACCCATTCTTGCGGGTCGGTACATAAAAATGTTTTCAGAGACCAGTTGGCCAAAGTCTTTGTCTGGGGTGACCATAAATACTTTATAGTCCTCTTTTTCTGCTTGTTTGGCCAGAGTGCCAATAATGTCGTCTGCTTCTAAGCCTTCTAAAACAACTACGGGAATGTGCATGGCCCTAAGAATTTCTTGAATATAAGGTACTGCGAGTCTTATGGCGTCTGGTGTTTCTGCTCTATTGGCTTTGTATGCTGGAAATAATTCGGTACGTTCACTGCTGCCGCCTTTGTCAAAACATACCGCTAAATGATCTGGTTGCTCTCTTTTTATCACATCGAATAAGGAATTCATAAATCCCATGATGGCAGAGGTGTCTTCTCCTTTTGAATTAATTCTTGGATTTTTAATCAGCGCGTAATAGCCTCTGAATATCAAGGCATAAGCGTCTAATAGGAAAAGTCTTTTTTTTGACATATTGAAGAAAAATTATGTGGGACTGTAAATATTAAGTCCGTTTTAATGTATGTTTTACCCAAAAAATGGTTCGTTAAATATGGGAAGCAGCTGGTCTGTTTTCTTGGCCGTTCTGGTCGTAATAACTGTAGGAAAAACCTGGTTGAATACAATAAGCCCCCGTTTCTCCTGCTTTGTTTAAGGCAATAAAGCCCACTTGAAAATTGGCGTAATCAGGATTTTTTTTCACAATGCGATTTACGGCTTCTTCACAGGCTTCTTGTGGGCTCATTCCTTGCCTCATGAGTTCTACAATTAAGAAACTACCCACTGTTTTCATTACCTCTTCTCCCACTCCTGTAGCAGTAGCGCCTCCAATGTCATTGTCTATAAAAAGTCCAGCACCAATAATGGGAGAATCTCCTACGCGTCCTGCCATTTTATAAGCCATGCCAGAGGTGGTACAAGCTCCCGCTAAGTCTCCGTTTTTATCTATCGCTAGCATACCGATAGTGTCGTGATTTTCAATATTTATAATTGGTTTGTATTGTGCCGTAATTTTCCAGGCCTCCCATTCTGCTTTTGATTGGGGGGTGAGTAAATTTTCTTTTTTGAACCCCATTTCATACGCAAATTGCTCGGCTCCTTTTCCTGCTAGCATGGCGTGGGGCGTTTCTTCCATCACTTTTCTAGCGACTTGAATGGGGTGGGCGATGTTTTGTAAATAGACCACCGAACCGCAGTTCCCATTGGAGTCCATGATGCAGGCGTCTAAGGTTACGGCTCCATCCCTGTCTGGTCTTCCGCCTTTTCCTACGGTCTGATTAGATAAATCAGATTCCTCTACCATAACCCCTTGTTCTACGGCATCTAGTGCAGTTCCACCACTGGAGAGTACCTCCCAGGATTTAGCGCTAGCGCGATGAAAATTCCAAGTACATAGGGTCAGTGGCTTTATAGCCACATTGCGCTTGGGTGCTCTTTTGTTTTCTTTGGCCAGTAGTGGCTGGGTAACTATTGCTGTAGCACTGAGTCCAGCAGTTTGGAGAAATTTTCTTCTTTGCATTGGGTCGGTAGATTTAGGAACGAAACAATTTAGACCACAATTTTTCAATCCATAGAATAATACGGTCTACCATGGGAATCCAATATTTAATAAGACCAATAAATGCGGCACATCCCAAAATAATATAGAGGTATCTCATTTCGTTTTCTTTGTGGATTTAAAAATACAGATTTTAATGGAAACGTTTCGCTTATATTTGTATCAATTATGATTTTAGAAGTTTGTTGTAATTCATTAGACTCCGCTTTAGCCGCGCAACGTGCAGGTGCTCACAGAATTGAGTTTTGCACTGGCTTGGCCCTAGGAGGGCTTACCCCTTCTATAGGTTTATTAAAAGAGTATGTAAAGCTCATATCAGTACCCACTAGGGTTTTGATTCGTCCAAGAGGCGGGGATTTTTCTTATACCACTGCAGAGTTTAAAAGTATGCTTGAAGACATTGCCCAGTGTAAGAAACTCGGTTTTGAAGGTGTTGTTTCTGGCGTTTTGCAGCCAGATGGTCGCTTAGACTCCACGAGAACTGATGCTTTGGTTGCAGCAGCAGCTGGAATGAAGTTCACTTTTCACAGGGCTTTTGATTGGGTTGTAGACCCTCAAAGCACCCTTTCGGAATTATCTAAAATAGGAGTGCATAGCCTATTGACCTCTGGATCTGCTTCAAAAGCTGAGGAGGGATTGGATCAATTAAAGGCTTTAAAAGAAATGCGTACCACAGTAGAAATTATGCCTGGTAGTGGGATAAATGCTCAAAATGCCCTTGTTTTTAAGAAAGCGGGTTTTAAAGCCATTCATATGTCTGGTGTGGCCGCAGAAAAAGTATTGGACCATTCACCCAATGTCTCTATGCATAGCGTTGCACTTCTGTCAGACACCCACAGGTTTACGACCCAGGAAGATAGGCTTAAAGACGTTTTGCTCCTTTTAGAAAGTCCCTACTAAATCCTATCTTTGTAAAAAAAAATGCTATGCGTTGGTTGTTCTTTGTACTTTTTTATTTGGGTTTTGCTTGGTACTGCTACTACGCTTTTAAAACCACTTTTAGAAGTCCATTATTCTCAGGTTTCTATGTAATTTCAGCCATTTTAGTACTCGCATTTTTTCTCTTTCATTTCGCTTTTTCTCCTACGGAATTCAGGGTCTCGAATCCTTATAAGTCATACGCAATGGGACTGGTGGGTAGTTGGTTTTTATTTAGTTTGGCGGTAGTGATTTTTTTACTATTTGAAGACGTTTTTAGATTTATGTGGGCCGGGATAGTGAAGTTGTTTCATTGGGAGCGACCTGTAGTGGTCCCCTCAAGAAGGCGCTTTATTAGTGCCTTAGCCCTTGGTATTGCGGCCCTTCCTTTTGGGGCTTTACTCTATGGAATGTTCAGGGGTAAATACCGTTATAAGGTACTTGAATACGAGCTAACTTTTGAAGATTTGCCTGAGACTTTTGACGGCTATAAGATAAGCCAGATTTCAGACATTCATTCGGGTAGTTTTGACAATCCAGATAAAATAGCCTACGGAATAGACCTGATTAACCAACAGCAGTCAGACGTGCTTTTTTTTACAGGAGATCTGGTCAATAATACGGCCAGTGAGATGGAGCCATGGATGCCTTTTTTTTCAAAGCTGAAAGCCAAAGATGGGATTTTCTCGGTGTTGGGTAACCATGATTACGGAGATTATGTTTCATGGCCTTCTCCAGAAGCTAAGGAGGCCAATCTAAATAGGCTCAAAGAAATTCAACTAGAAATGGGTTTTGAGCTTTTATTAAATGAGCATAAATACATTGAAAGAAACGGGGAGAAAATAGCTATTATAGGAGTTGAAAATTGGGGAAAAGGAGGATTTAAGAAAGCAGGAGACCTCAATAAAGCCATTGCTGAGATACAAGAAAATGATTTTAAGATATTGTTGTCACACGACCCTTCCCATTGGGAGGCAGAAGTTATTCCA
>JAQWTF010000155.1:0-4623 GCA_029242825.1 Flavobacteriaceae bacterium
ATTAACACTACCGTAAGTCCTTACACCATTAACACTCCTTTTGAAGGAGATTTTATGCGTATGGCAGACCAATTTCAGGGAGCTGTGTTAAAAGACAGCGTCCAAGAATTACAACTCAGATCCTTATATAATGTAGGAGGGATGCAGTTTGTCATTCCTGAATTGCCCATGAAAGGGACCAATGGAATTGTAGCGGTCCCTGAAGAAGAGAAAACTCCAGAGACCAAAGACGCCTTAACCGTTGCCATTACAACAGGAGGTGAAACCAAACAAATGACTGTTTTAGGCGTCAAGGGAATGGCTAGTTTTTCAGAGAAGGTGCAGATAGGGGGCTTAGATTTTACTTTAGGCTATGGTTCTAAAGTGTATGAATTGCCTTTTTCAGTGAAGTTAAATGATTTTATTGCTCAAAAATACCCAGGTACAGAAAAAGGCTATGCTTCTTTTATGAGCAAAGTAACCGTAGAAGACACCCGCCCTTTTGATTATGATATTTTTATGAATCATGTCTTAGATCACGGAGGTTACCGATTTTTTCAATCTAGTTTTCACCCAGATGAGAAAGGGACCGTACTCTCTGTAAGTCATGACTTTTGGGGGACCTGGATCACTTACATAGGTTACTTTTTACTCTACATAGGACTCATGGGAATCTTATTTTTTGGGAATACTAGATTTAAAGACTTGGCCAGGTCTATTGAAAAGGTTAAGGCCAAGAAGGCATTGTTGTCCCTGTTGTTTTTATTGGGAAGTATGAATTTTTCTTTGGCCCAAGAGGCCGATGCCGCCTCTCAAGATACCCATGCTCACAGTACTGCCGCCCAATCAGATATTCAAGTGGCCTTAGTAAAAACGACTGCTACTGCTGAACATGCGGCTAAATTTGGTGCCCTTGTGATCCAAGACGACGGTGGTAGAATGAAGCCAATCAACACTTTTGCCTCAGAACTGTTGAGAAAACTGAGCTTCAAGACCAAATACGAGGGGCTTAATCCGGACCAAGTATTGCTTTCCATGATGCTCAATCCAGCACTTTGGTACAATACGCCTTTTATTGCCCTAGACAAAAAGGGTCAAAACGACAGTCTTAGAAATATTTTAGGATTGCCATCAGGGCAAAGAATGGTCAAGGCAACGGATTTCTTTGACGCTGCTGGTGCTTATAAATTAGCGCCATTTCTTCAGGATGCTTATGCAACCACCAACCCTAATAAATTTCAAAAAGACTTCCAAGATATTGACCTTAGATTGGGCTTATTGAATAGGGCTTTAGGAGGAGAAATTATCAAAATCTTCCCGCTTTTAAACGATGAAAACAACAAATGGATCTCTGCCGTGGAATACCGTTCTGGTACCCATGTCATTGGCGATAGTTTGTATGCCAACTTTGTTAAAAATGCGGTGCCTTTCTACTTAATGAGTTTAGAGAAAGCCATTGCAACTGGAGATTACAGTTCAGCAGATAAATTATTAGAGGCATTTACGGAAAACCAAAACAATCACGGTAGTGAGATTATGCCTGCTCCTGAAAAGATTCAGGCAGAGATTTTCTACAACGAATTAGACCTTTTCAATAAACTTTACAGGTATTATGCCCTTATTGGAGTGCTCATGTTCTTCTTTTTGGTTTTTCAAATCTTTAAAGACAGACGCTTTTTGCGCTATGGGATTTTCGGTTTTAAAGGTTTGGTATATCTATTGTTTGTATCCCATACCGCCGGTTTAATTTTGAGATGGTACATCTCTGGACATGCTCCTTGGAGTGACGCCTATGAGAGTATTTTATATGTCTCCTGGGCTACTTTAGCCATGGGAATAGCCTTAGGAAGAAAAAGTGATTTAACCCTAGCAGCCACTACTTTTGTCACGTCTATGCTTTTATGGATTGCCCACCAAAGTTGGGTTGATCCTGCGGTAGCCAACTTAGTTCCAGTACTAGATAGTTATTGGCTTATGATACATGTAGCGGTGATTGTAGGGAGTTATGGACCTTTAACCGTGGGAATGATACTTGGTATAGTGTCATTGATTTTAATGATCATGACCAATGAAAAAAATAAACAGCGTATGGACCTTAATTTAAAGGAGCTTACCATCATCAATGAGCTGGCCTTAACAGTAGGCCTGATCATGCTGACCATTGGAAACTTCCTTGGAGGGCAATGGGCCAATGAAAGTTGGGGTAGGTACTGGGGTTGGGATCCAAAAGAAACCTGGGCCCTGATTTCTATTTTGATCTACGCCTTTGTTATTCACACTAGATTGGTACCAGGACTTAGGGGGCGTTGGACTTTTAATTTTCTTAGTATAGTAGCATACGCCAGTATTATGATGACCTATTTTGGGGTGAATTTCTACCTAGTAGGATTACATTCTTATGCCAGTGGTGCTCAAGTCATTACTCCGAGTTTTATTTGGTATTGTGTGGTGGGAGTAATTTTACTCGGAGGCATTAGTTTTTGGAAGCACAAGAAAATATTTAAAAAATAAGTACTTTTAAAAAAGATCAAAACACCGCTTATGGAACTTAAAAAATCTGGTATTAATACGCTTTGTACCCATTATGGGGAATTAGATGACCCCCTTTACAAAGGAGCAGTTTCACCCTTATATATGAGTACTTCTTATGCCTTTGAAGACGTGGAAGTAAAACGCTACCCGAGGTATTTTAACACGCCTAATCAAGTAGCTTTAGCTAAAAAAATTGCGGCTTTGGAGCACAGTGAAGCGGCCTTGATTTTCGGAAGTGGTATGGCTGCAGTGAGTACTGCTATGTTGGCTTTTTTAAGTGCAGGAGATCATGTAGTATTGCAGAAAACACTTTATGGAGGCACCTATAATTTTGTTGTAGAAGAATTAGAACGCTTTGGAATTTCTTATACGTTTACGAAAGGATTGGCTCCAAATGACTTTGAAGCAGCCTTACAAGACAACACCAAAGTGATTTATATAGAAACGCCCTCTAATCCTTTGCTCACCATTACAGATTTAAAAGCAGTGGGAACTATTGCTAAAAAAGCGGGTATTGTGAGTATGATAGACAATACTTTTGCTAGTCCAGTAAACCAAAACCCAGCAGATTTTGGAATAGATGTGATCATTCACTCTGCCACGAAATACATGGGTGGGCACTCAGATATATGTGCAGGAGCTGTAGCAGCCTCTCAGGCTCATATAGATCAGGTGTTTAGATTGGCTAAAAATTTTGGTGGTTCACTGAGTGATTATACCGTTTGGTTACTTGAAAGAAGTATGAAAACTATGGGAATTCGCGTAAAAGCCCAAAATGAAAATGCCATGAAAATGGCTACTTATTTGGAAGAACACCCTGAGGTTTTAAAGGTGTATTATCCTGGCCTCAAAAGTCATCCAGACCATGCATTAGCCGCTGCACAAATGAGTGGTTTTGGAGGTATGTTGTCTTTTGAATTAAAAGAAGGTCTAGACGCGAGTGCATTTCAAAAAGCCCTGCAATTAATTAAACCTTCTATGAGTTTGGCTGGAATTGAGAGTACTTTACTCTCGCCAACCCTTACCTCACACGCCCTTTTGAGTCCTGAAGAAAGAAAGCACCAAGGCATTGCAGACGGCCTAATCCGTTTCTCTGTAGGGATTGAAGAAGTAGCGGCATTGCAATCAGATATTGACCAGGCCATTAAAAGCCTGTTATAAAATAAAAAAATGAAACTAGATATATTGGCCTTTGGGGCGCATCCAGACGACGTTGAATTAGGTGCAGGTGCTACCATTGCCAAGGAAATAAGCCTTGGCAAAAAAGTAGGAATTGTAGATTTAACAAGGGGAGAACTCGGTACTAGAGGAACTCCAGAAATTAGAGCGAGTGAGGCTAAGAAAGCAGCTGCAATTTTAGGTGTGTCTATTCGAGAAAATCTAGGTTTAGCAGACGGTTTTTTTAAAAAAGATTTAGAAAGTCAAATGCGTGTCATAGAAATGATCAGAACTTACCAGCCAGAGGTTGTTTTATGTAATGCCATTAGAGACCGCCATATAGATCACGGAAAGGGAAGTTCATTAGTCAGTGATGCGTGTTTTTTAAGTGGTCTTATTAAAATAGAAACCAATGACGCTCAAGGAGCTCCTCAACAAGCTTGGAGGCCTAAACAAGTGTATCATTATATTCAATGGGAAAATATCAACCCTGACTTTGTAGTTAATGTTTCTGGTTTTTTAGATCAGAAAGAAAAATCAATTTTGGCCTATGCCTCTCAATTTTTTGATCCAGCAAGTAAGGACCCAGAGACCCCTATTTCCTCTAAAAACTTCTTAGATTCTGTTCGCTACAGAGCACAAGACCTAGGGAGGCTTATAGGTGTAGCCGCCGCCGAGGGTTTTACAGCAGAAAGGCATGTAGCGGTAGAACGCTTAGATGGACTGATATAGCCTTCAAATCTTGTATTCTGCTGACTACCAATTGGATTGATTTTTTTTAAAAATACCCTGTGATTTTTTTTGAAAGCTAGAAGGAAATAAATTATATTTGCAGCCAATTACAAATGGTGGTTGTAGCTCAGCTGGTTAGAGCGCTGGTTTGTGGTACCAGAAGTCGCCGGTTCGAACCCGGTCTTCCACCCAGAATTAAAGCCTTACTTTTAAGTAAGGCTT
>JAQWTF010000168.1:0-2013 GCA_029242825.1 Flavobacteriaceae bacterium
CCAACAGTTTTTTGATGGTTTGCAAATTAAGGCAGCTGAAAACCCGGATAAATTTGGTCCTTTATTAGAACAGGCAAACCAAATTAAAATAGCATCACAAGTCTATTTTGACTATTTGGAGGGTTTAAAGACATCTATGACCGCTAAGATAGATGACAAACAAGATTACGAAAGAATGGATAGAACAGACTATCTAGATCAGTTGTTCTTTAATGGAGACAACTATTCTAAAGATGGGAATGAATTCATTACGCAATTGAATAACTATAAAGCGACACTAAAGGAGGCAATTCCAGCTAATTTGACCAATGTATTGAATGCTTTAGAAAGAAGGTTTTCTACTGGAGATTCAGACGGTATGGTCCAGAATAGAGAAGGGAAAAATATACCATGGTTAAATTACCATTATGAGGGTTACCCTATGGTGAGTTCTTTAGCCAGTTTTACACAATTACAATCAGACATTAAAACTACAGAGCAAGAGGCTTTTAAGGGTATGTTGGAGGGACAGCTCACTTCAGAATTGTCCATGACAAATTACACCACGCTTTTGGAACAAGAAAAATCTGCTTTTTACCAGGGAGAGGATTTTTCAGGTAGTATAGTGTTGGGTAGAAAAGATGCTACTACTAGGCCTAATAGGGTAGAACTATCCTTAGATGGCAGGCCTATGATAGAAGGTAAAGACTTCGTGATAGAAGACGGTAAAGTGAAACTTACCATAAGTGCTGGAAGTCCTGGAGACCATACCATTTCAGGAGCATTGGTTTTTTTACAAGACGGAGAAGAAACTATTGTGCCAGTACAATCTACCTTTGCTACGATTACTAAACCAAACGCAGCGGTCATTTCTGCAGACAAAATGAATGTGGTTTACAGGGGGTTACCAAACCCAATGACTATCTCTATTCCAGGTGTAGCAGACAATAATGTGCAAGCTTCCGCAGACGGTCTTTCAAAAACCGGCGGTAGTAAATACGTTCTGAACCCCAAAACAGGTAGGGAAGTCGCTATAACAGCGACAGGGAAATTACCAGATGGTCAGACCATTAAAACCACGTCTTCCTTTAGAATCAAAGAAATTCCTAAACCTGAGGGAACGGTAAGGGGAGAAACGGGGACTTTGAAAATGCCGCGGAACAATCTGGAAATTTCCACTATTGGTGCTGTACTTGATGATTTTGATTTTGATTTAAATATAGCAGTGAGCGAGTTTAAAGTGAAAATTCCAGGGCAACCAAGTATATTGGTGCGTGGAAATAAATTTGACGCTAAAGCAAAAGCTGCTTTGAAAAGAGCGTCCAGGGGTGATTTGATTCAAATTTTTGACATTAAAGCATATATTACAAACAACAGAACATACAATTTGAAAACAGTTACTTCTGTCATTGTAGAGCTTGTAAACTAAAGAAATATGAAAGGGTATATTAAATTATTATTGGTGCTAGTTGTAATGGTAAGTGCTCACACAGCTGCCTTTGCTCAGCAAAATGTGCTGAATGCTAAAACGCCTGATCAAATGAGAGCCTCTGAATTGGCGGGTGCTTTATTGCCAGAGAAACCCATGTCTTACGGTTATGTAGATCAAAGAGATATTCTCTGGTCTAAAACCGTATGGGAAGTGATTGATTTGGATGAACGCATTAATTTTCCTTTATATTACCCTGTAGATACCGTTGCATTGGATGTTTCCAGAAGATCTCTCTATGATGTTTTGGTAAAGAATATTAAAAATGGATCGTTAGAGGAAGTCTATGTAGATTCTTATTTTACGGAAAAAAGAGCTTTTGAAGATCTAAAGGCAAGTCTTCAAAAAGTAGACACTACAGATGCCGGTTACCAGGCATTAAATGCTGGTGAACAGGTGCCAGAAGAATACATTACCAGAAGAGATATTACAGCTGCAGATATTGAGCAGTATTTAATTAAAGGCATGTGGTATTTTGACAAGCGTTTAGGAGAACTCAAGTACCGATTAATTGGCTTGGCTCCAGTGGCTCCAGATGTGAATTT
>JAQWTF010000016.1:0-9499 GCA_029242825.1 Flavobacteriaceae bacterium
CCCTGTCTTATAGAAGTTCCTATACAATCAGAGCCAGTATCTCCACCACCAATGACAATGACATCCTTCCCTGTAGCTAAGAGGTCTTCATTGGTGTAAGTCTCTTTTCCTACACGTTTGTTGCTTTGTTTTAAAAAGTCCATGGCTTGAACTACGCCTTTTAGGTCTGCTCCGGGAATATCTAATTTCCTTCTTATAGTAGCACCACCACTGAGCAGTACAGTGTCATAGGTTTCTTTTAATGTAGTAGCTGCTATATCCTTTCCTACTTCTACCCCTGTTTTAAAAACAATGCCCTCTTCTTCTAATATGGCCAGACGCCTGTCTATAACATGCTTCTCCATTTTAAAATCTGGAATCCCATATCTTAGTAAGCCTCCTGGTTTGGTATCTCTTTCGTATACAGTGACTAAATGGCCTGCCCTATTTAATTGTTGTGCAGCAGCCAATCCTGCAGGTCCCGAACCAATTACAGCGACTGTTTTTCCAGTTCTTGTGGCTGGTTTATGAGGTACAACCCAACCTTTTGCAAAGGCTGTTTCTGCTACGTTTTTTTCAATATTCTCTATAGTTACTGGATCTTCATTAATACCCAATACACAGGCTTCTTCACAAGGAGCGGGACATAGCCTTCCTGTAAATTCAGGAAAGTTATTGGTGGCGTGTAATATTTTAGCTGCCTTTTCCCATTTTCCTTTGTAAACGGCGTCATTAAAATCTGGAATGAGATTTCCTAAAGGACAACCGCTATGACAAAAAGGTATTCCGCAGTTCATACATCTTGCACCCTGATCTTTAAGGTCTTTCTCTTCTAAAGGAAGGGTGAATTCTTTATAATTCTTTACGCGCTCTTCTGGCTTTTCGTAAGATTCTACTTTTCTGTCGAATTCTAAAAATCCTGTTATCTTTCCCATAATACTATAAAGTTTGCGCCGTTTCTTCTGCTATTCTTACTAGTGCGAGTCGGTATTCTTCTGGGAATACTTTAATGAAACTCCCCAGTTGGGACTCCCATTGCTCTAAGATTTCTTGAGCCCGTGGGCTTTGAGTAGCGTGGTAGTGATTTTCTATCAGTGTTTTTAAATGTTGAATATCTTCACTATCATCAACGGCTAATAAATTTAAACCCTCTTCTTTACAAATAGATTTAAAGGTTTTGTTAGGATCGTAAACATAAGCAATTCCTCCACTCATACCCGCACCAAAATTTCTACCCACATCTCCTAGTATAACTGCTGTTCCTCCTGTCATATACTCACAACCATGGTCGCCAATGCCCTCTACTACAGCTATAGCTCCTGAGTTCCTTACGCAAAAGCGTTCTCCAGCTTTTCCGTTAATATAGGCCTCTCCTGAAGTAGCTCCATATAGGGTTACATTTCCTGTAATGACATTTTCATGTGGAACTATAGTAGCCTCTAGGGGTACTTTCACAACTAATTTTGCTCCAGAGAGTCCTTTTCCAAGGTAATCGTTTGTGTTTCCATATACCGTCATGGTTAATCCTTTGGTGGCAAATGCACCAAAACTTTGACCTGCTGCTCCAGTGAAGTTTAATTTTAAAGTGTTGTCTGGCATTCCTGCCGCGCCGTATTTTTTAGATATCTCATTTGAGATAATGGCGCCCACGGCACGATCTGTATTTTTAATAGGAAAATCTAAACTCATTTTCTCTTTTCTATACAGTGCAGGGTGGGCTTTTTCTATAATGTCAAACTCTATCGAGTCTTCAATATGGTGTTCTTGCTTTGTGGTATTGTATAGCTTTGTGCCAGGAATAACGTCTACCTGATGTAAAATAGGGCTCAAATCTATACCGGCAGATTTATAATGGTCTAATACTTTCTTTCTGTCTAGCTTTTGTACCTGGCCTACCATTTCATCAATGGTTTTGAACCCTAGTTCTGCCATAATTTCTCTGAGCTCTTGTGCAATAAAGTACATGAAGTTCACCACGTGCTCTGGTTGTCCTTTGAATTTTTTTCTCAACTCTGGATTTTGCGTGGCAATACCTACTGGGCAGGTGTTTAGGTGGCAGGCTCGCATCATAATACATCCGGAAGCGACTAATGGAGCTGTTGCAAAACCAAATTCTTCTGCCCCTAATAGACAGGCTATGGCTACATCTCTACCTGTTTTTAACTGTCCATCACATTCTAAGCGCACCCTATTTCTTAGGTCATTCATTACGAGAGTTTGCTGTGCTTCTGCAACACCTAATTCCCAAGGAAGACCAGTGTGCTTTAATGATGTTAAAGGAGAAGCCCCTGTTCCACCATCAAAACCTGAAATCAGAATAACATCGGCCTTGGCCTTAGAAACTCCAGCAGCAACCGTTCCAACCCCTACTTCAGAGACTAGTTTTACGTTAATTCGAGCTTCTCTGTTGGCAGATTTTAAATCAAATATAAGTTGAGATAAATCTTCAATAGAGTAAATGTCGTGGTGGGGTGGTGGGGAGATTAAGCCCACATACGGTGTAGAGTTTCTTGTCTTGGCTATATCTGGATTGACCTTTGGGCCAGGCAATTGTCCCCCTTCTCCAGGTTTGGCTCCCTGGGCCATTTTTATTTGAATTTCAGCAGCGTTGGTCAGGTAGTTTGAGCTCACGCCAAAACGCCCAGAGGCCACCTGCTTAATGGCAGAGTTCTTCCAATCTCCAGTTTGATTTTTGTAAAATCTTTCTGCATCTTCTCCCCCTTCTCCGGAATTGCTCTTCCCGCCAATTCTATTCATGGCAATGGCTAAGTTTTCATGGGCCTCTTTACTAATAGATCCGTAAGACATGGCGCCCGTTTTAAATCTTTTTACAATGTCTGTCCATGGCTCTACTTCTTCGAGTGGAATAGGGTCGTAATTAGAAAATTCTAACAAACCTCTAATGGTCATAAGATCCTTGGCCTGATCATTGACTAATTGGGCATATTCTTTGTAAGTGCTTGTCTCGTTATTGCGGACTGCTTTTTGTAATTTAGCAATAGAGAGCGGGTTAAATAAGTGTTTTTCACCTTCTCTTCTCCATCGGTAATCTCCTCCAATTTCTAGGTCTAATAAAGCATCTGGCTGGTTTTCTGAAAATGCCCTGACATGTCTTTTGCTCAGCTCTTTCTCAATTTCATGGAGGTCAATTCCCTGAATTCTAGACGTTGTTCTCGGGAAGTATTTATCGATTACTTTGGTGTTAATCCCTATGCATTCAAAGAGTTGAGACCCTCTGTAGGAGTTTAAAGTAGACACCCCCATTTTGTTCATGACCTTTAAAATACCTTTTCCTACTGCTTTGTTGTAGTTCTGTATGGCCGTTTCAAAAGTATAAGCTGTAATCTCGTTTTCTTTGAGTTGTTCTGCAATAATTTCATTCACCAAATAGGGGTTTATAGCACTGGCGCCATAGCCAAAAAGCAGACAAAAATGATGCACCTCTCTAGGCTCTGCAGATTCAATGATAATACTTGCCTTAGATCTTTTCCCCAAACGCTGTAAGCCGTTATTGATATAAGAACAGGCAAGCAATGCAGGAATGGCTGCTTTTTCTTTGGAGATGTATCGATCAGATAAAATGATAATATTACTTCCCTCGTCAATGGCTTTACTCGCTTGTAAAAGCAAAGATTCAAGCCCCTCTTCTAATCCGTTATGCCCTCTTTCTAGGGAGTATAACATCTGTAGGGAGGTGACCTTGTAATGTGGGTTAATATCGTAATTCTTTATCTTGTCTAAATCTTCTTTTGAGATCACAGGGTTCTGTATTTTTAATTTTCTACAGTGTTCTTCTGTGGCTTCAAAAATATTGTGATCACTACCAAGGGTGAGACTGATATCTGTAATCATCTCTTCTCTAATACCATCTAGAGGAGGATTGGTCACTTGTGCAAAAAGTTGCTGGAAGTAGTTGTACAACAATTGTGGTCTTTGGGACAACACCGCAATAGGAGTGTCTGTTCCCATGGAACCAATAGGCTCTTTGGCTGTTTCTGCCATAGGCATTACTATGGTCTCTATGTCTTCTATGGTATACCCATAGGCAGATTTTCTTTGCGAAAGAGGTGCTTCTCCAATAAATAAAGGGCAGTCGTTGTAAGGAATGTCTTTTAAATGAACAAGATTGTCTTTGACCCACTTCTCGTAAGGGTGCTTTTCAGCAATTTGTTCTTTAATTTCTTCATCATTGACAATTCTCCCTGCAGACATGTCTACTAGAAACATTTTCCCAGGTTCTAGGCGTCCATGATGTGCTAAATTTTTTGGCTCAATATCTACCACACCGGTTTCTGAAGACATGATCACATAGCCATCTTTGGTTACAGAATACCTGGAGGGTCTAAGACCGTTTCTGTCTAAGACAGCACCAATATAATTTCCATCGGTGAAAGGAATGGACGCAGGTCCGTCCCAGGGCTCCATCATACAAGAATAATACTCATAAAAGGCTTTTTTAGCCGCAGACATGTTGTCGTTTTTTTCCCAAGCCTCAGGAACTAAGATCATCATGACCTCTGGTAGAGACCTTCCCGTCATAAGGAGTAATTCTACCACCATGTCTAAGGTCGCAGAATCAGATTTGTTGGGTAATATAATAGGAAGGATGGCTTTAATGTCTTCTCCAAAAAGATCACTCTTTAATAGTTCTTCTCTGGAACGCATTCTCGCGATATTCCCCCTCAATGTATTGATTTCTCCATTGTGACACATATACCTGAAAGGCTGGGCCAAATCCCATGTAGGGAAGGTGTTGGTGGAAAATCGCTGATGCACTAACGCAAGTCTTGTCACCACTCTAGTGTCCTGAAGGTCTCTAAAGTAAAGGCTTATGTCTTCTGGCATGAGTAAGCCCTTGAAAATAATAATGGTGGTGGAGAGGCTCGGTAGGTAGAAAAATCCTTGTTCAGATAATTTGGAGTTGTATATGGTGTGCTCTGCCTTTTTTCTGGCAATAAATAACTTTCTGTTAAAGGTATTTGTATCCTGATCAGTTGTTTCTTTTCCAATAAATATTTGGGAAATAAAGGGCATGGTTTCCATGGCAATTCTTCCCGGTACAGATTTATTAACAGGAACCTCTCTCCATCCTAAAAGCACTAGCCCTTGAGATTTTATTTCTTTCTCAAATTCTTTTACACAGAAATCTCTTTGGTTGTCTTTTTGAGGTAAAAACACATTGGCTACTGCATATTGGCCAGGCTCTGGTAATTCAAAGGAGCATTCACTGACAAAAAAATCGTGGGGAATATCTATAAGTATTCCAGCACCATCTCCTGTTTTTCCATCTGAACTCACTGCACCTCGGTGTTCTAGCTTTTCTAGAATCTCTAGTGCTTTGTGAATAATATCGTTAGATTTTTTTCCTTCTAGACTACAAATAAATCCTGCGCCACAATTGTCATGTTCAAATTCTGGGGAATACAACCCTTGTTTTTTTAGCCTCATAAGTATTGGATGTTTCTACAAAAATATCCAATATGTTGAATTTACAGCAAGGATGTAGTTATTTATAACAAAAAAGTTCAGTGTTTTGAAAAATACATTGAAATAAATGTAATCTGATAATTTTGATTGCTCTTAAATGAGATTTTAATAATGACTTTTATTTAATCTTTCAAGATAGCCCTAGATATTACCATTTGTTGAATTTCTGAAGTGCCTTCGTAAATCTGGGTGATCTTAGCGTCTCGCATGAGTCGTTCTACGTGATATTCTTTCACAAATCCGTTTCCGCCAAAAACTTGAACAGCTTCTACACTGACTTCCATGGCCACCTCAGAGGCATTTAATTTTGCCATTGCCCCAGATAGGTCATAATTTATCCCTTGGTCTTTCTCCCAGGCCGCTTTATAAACCAAATGCCTGGCAGCTTCAATTTTAGTGTGCATTTGAGCCAGCTTAAAGGCAATGGCCTGGTGTTGACTTATAGGTTTTCCAAAAGCTTCCCTTTGTTTGGCGTAATTTAAGGCCAGCTCATAAGCGCCAGCCGCTATTCCTAGTGCTTGAGCGGCAATACCAATTCGTCCTCCAGAGAGCGTTTTCATGGCAAAAGTAAATCCAAAGCCCTCTGCTCCAATCCTATTTTCTACAGGAACTTTCACGGCATTGAATTGAAGGGAATGGGTGTCGCTACTTCTAATACCTAATTTATTTTCTTTTGGTCCTACCTCAAATCCAGGGCTGTTTTTTTCTACTATAAATGCACTAATTCCTTTGTGCCCTTTGCTGGGGTCTGTTTGTGCTATAACCAAATAGATACTAGCGCTACTTCCATTGGTAATCCAATTTTTAGTTCCTGTAATTTCATAGTAATCGCCCTTTTTAACGGCCCTAGTTTTTTGAGAGGTAGCATCTGATCCGGCTTCTGGCTCTGAGAGACAAAAGGCCCCAATTTTAGTTCCATTGCAAAGGTCGGGTAGGTATTTTTCTTTTTGCTGGGAGCTTCCATATTTTTCTAAACCCCAGCAAACCAGGGAATTATTTACAGACATGATTACAGAAGCAGCAGCATCTATTTTTGAGAGTTCTTCCATAGCCAACACATAGGACATAGTATCCAAACCACTCCCGCCATAAGCAGGATCTACCATCATACCCATGAACCCTAAACCTGCGAGTTGTTTAATTTCTTCAGTGGGGAATGTCTGTGTTTCATCCCTCTCAAGAACAGTAGGAGAGAGAACCTGACGGGCAAAGTCAGATGCAGCTTCTTTAATGAGTTTTTGCTCTTCATTCAATTCAAAATCCATAGAGTTATATTTATAGTCTATTCAAATATAAGCAAATTTACTATGCATGCATAGTAAATTTGGGTACAATGATTTTATTCACCTATTGATTTTTGGGTCTTAAATTATTCTAGCTCGAATTATTTTTAAAGCAATCTGATAATTAATGATTTTTACTTACTCATTTTTTTATATTTGTTAGCGCAGATCTAGAAATTCATTTTTAGATTATCACTAAGTTGAAAAATTCAAAAACATCTTATATTTTATGGAAACGATTATTCTGATTGTATTTATTGTAGGTTATCTAGCAATTACTTTAGAGCATAACCTCAAGATTGACAAACTGATCCCTGCCTTGGCCATGATGGCTATTCTATGGGCAGTAATTGCACTTACTCACATGGATGTTTTTGAGGTAGACACTGCACTCAGAAAATTAGTACCTACCCATATAGAGGAAATATTGCTGCATCATCTTGGGAAAACAGCTGAGATCTTAGTCTTCCTGCTCGGAGCTATGACCATTGTAGAGATTATTGATTACTTTGACGGGTTTTCTACCATTAAAGGATTTATTAAATTTAAAAAGAAGTCCAAATTATTGTGGTTGTTTTCTATTCTAGCATTTATTTTATCTGCTATTATTGACAATTTAACGGCTACAATAGTGCTTATTACCATCCTTCAAAAAGTCATTAAGGACAAAGAAACGCGTATGTGGTTTGCTGGAATGGTGATTGTTGCTGCAAATGCTGGTGGGGCTTGGTCTCCTATTGGAGATGTAACCACCACCATGTTGTGGATTGCCAACAAGGTGTCTGCTTTACAATTGGTAGAGCATGTTTTATTGCCATCTATTGTTTGTATGGTGATCCCTACTTTAATTGCTACCCGTTTTAAAGCTTTTAAAGGTAATATAGAGGCAGATCCTTCAGAAGAAGATAGCCCTAAATCAAGACATGGTGCTACCATGCTTTACCTAGGTTTAACAGCGATTATATTTGTGCCTTTCTTTAAAACTATTACACACTTACCTCCATACGTGGGAATGATGCTTTCTTTGGCTGTTGTAGCCACTTTTGCTGAGATATATTCTAGTTCTAAATTCTCATTATCTGACGTAGATGGGAAGAGTCAGGCGGCTGGTCACCACAGTCCTGTACACCATTCATTATCTAAAATTGAGTTGCCTAGTATTTTATTCTTTTTAGGGATACTTTTGGCCGTTGCAGCTTTAGAATCGCTTGGAATGCTTTTCCACTTCGCAGAGGGTTTAAACGCAGCCATTCCTAATTCAGATGTTGTGGTATTGTTATTAGGTGCAGGTTCTGCAGTGATTGACAATGTGCCTTTAGTGGCTGCTAGTATTGGTATGTTCTCTGAAGGATTAGACAATCCTTTATGGCACTTTATTGCTTACTCTGCAGGAACAGGGGGTAGTATGCTTATCATTGGTTCCGCTGCTGGTGTTGTAGCTATGGGAATGGAAAAAATAGATTTCTTCTGGTACTTCAAAAATATTGCTTGGTTGGCACTAATTGGCTTCTTAAGTGGTGGTTTAGCGTTCATTTTATTGAGAGATTTTGTGTTAAACGCATAATTTATTTCATTTTCTTACGTTAGCTTATACATTAATTCGATTCTATTTTATGCAAGACAACTTGGTTAATAACAACCTAGAGGTTGCGGCTTCTAGTGAAAAAACCCTATCCATTATAGACCTCATTTTTAATGGTGGTGCGGGTAGCGTATTTATCATGGGCTTACTTTTTATCCTTTTAGCGGTGGCGCTTTATATTTATTTTGAACGTCTTTTTGCTATAAAAGCAGCTGCTAAAATAGACGCTAATTTCATGAATCAGATAAAGGACTATATCAGTAATGGTAAAATAGATGCAGCAAAATCACTTTGCGCTCAAACAGATTCTCCCGTAGCCAGGCTTACTGAAAAAGGGGTGTCTAGAATTGGAAAGCCTTTAGATGACATTAACACTGCCATTGAGAACGCAGGTACTTTAGAGGTGTATAAATTAGAGAAGAATGTAAGTGTACTGGCTACAGTAGCTGGTGCTGCACCCATGATTGGGTTTTTAGGTACAGTAATTGGAATGATATTGGCTTTTCATGAAATGGCTACCTCTGGTGGACAAGCAGAGATGGGGGCGCTAGCTTCTGGTATTTATACTGCAATGACCACTACAGTGGGTGGTTTAGTAGTGGGTATTATAGCCTATATTGGTTACAACCATTTGGTGAATATGACCAATAAAGTGGTGCACAGTATGGAAGCTAACGCGGTAGATTTCTTAGACTTATTGAACGAACCTGTCTAGTTTATATGAAGTTAAAAGGTAGAAATAAAATCAGTCCAGAATTTAGTATGTCTTCTATGACAGACATTGTATTTCTGCTACTCATATTTTTTTTATTGACTTCTAACAGCCCAAATGCTCTGGACTTAATTTTGCCCAAAGCCAAAGGTAAAACCACCAACACCCAACAAGTTTCGGTAAGTATTGACGCGGACTTAAGGTATTTTGTGAACGAAAAGTTAGTGGAACAGGCTCAGTTAGAAGCTGTTTTAATTCAGGAGTTGTCTGCTCAAGAGGCCCCTACAATTATCCTAAGGGCTGCAGAATCCATTGCGATAAAAGAGGCTGTATTTGTTATGGATGTAGCCAACAGAAACCAATTCAAGGTAATCCTTGCAGTAAGGCCAAATTAATGGCGTTTTTACAAACCACATACGAGAGAAAATCTTTTTGGACCACCGCTTTTATTCTATT
>JAQWTF010000062.1:0-2184 GCA_029242825.1 Flavobacteriaceae bacterium
ACCTGCTTCCATATTAGAAGGTAAGAAGGCTACTTCTTGGTAGGTTTCATAACCTACAGATTCATACATATTTGGCATATACTGGTAGTTTCTACTGTTCTTGTCTGAACAAGAAGCCAAAACTATCATAGATGCAAGGGCCAAAAAAGAATATTTTAAATCACTCATAATATTTTGCAATCTACTTTTGGGAAACTTTTATTTCTACTGCGCCAGTCTCTGCCAATAAGGCGTGAAGATCTGCTTCGTTATCATGGATTTCAATTTCCATTAGGAAAAGGTCATCCGTAGTTCTAACATCTGGGTTTTCTGCTTTTTTGAATGGCCACAACCTACTTCTCATATAAAAAGTAATTACCATTAAGTGGGCCGCAAAAAATACGGTAAGCTCAAACATAATAGGCACAAAAGCAGGTAGGTTTTCTAAATAAGAAAAGCTAGGCTTTCCTCCTATGTCTTGAGGCCAATCCTCAATCATGATATAATTCATCATTGTAATGGCAACTGCCAAACCAACTAAACCATACATAAAAGCCGTAATGGCTAATCTTGTTGGGGCTAAACCCATAGCTTTGTCTAGTCCGTGAACTGGAAAAGGACAATACACTTCTTCTATATGATGCTTTGCCGCTTTTACTTTCTTAACGGCTAACATGAGCACGTCGTCATCATTGTAAAGCGCCTGAATAACTTTATTTGCCATACTATTGATCCTTTTTAGTTTTAGATACTAATGGAGTTACCTCATACAATGGTTTTCCAGCATCTCTTAATTTCTTATACTTTTCTCCAGAAGATTTCAATATAGTTTTCACTTCTGCCTGTGCAATTACCGGGAAGGTTCTGGCATACAAAAGGAATAAAACAAAGAAGAATCCAATGGTTCCTATGAAAATTCCAATATCTACAAAAGTAGGAGAGAACATGGTCCATGAAGAGGGCAAGTAATCTCTGTGAAGAGAAGTTACTATAATTACAAAACGCTCAAACCACATACCAATATTTACTACAATAGAGATTCCAAAAGAGAACATGATAGAAGTTCTCAATCTTTTAGACCACATAAATTGTGGAGAGAAAACATTACAGGTCATCATAGCCCAGTACGCCCAAGCATAAGGTCCTGTAGCCCTATTTAAGAAAGCATACTGCTCATACTCTACTCCAGAGTACCATGCCATAAACAGCTCCGTAATGTAGGCACAACCAACAATAGAACCCGTAATCATGATCACAATATTCATAAGTTCAATATGCTGAACCGTAATATAAGCTTCTAAGTTAGAGACCTTTCTCATAATAATAAGAAGCGTATTTACCATCGCAAAACCAGAGAAAATAGCTCCTGCCACAAAGTAAGGAGGGAAAATCGTGGTATGCCATCCTGGGATTACCGAAGTAGCAAAGTCAAAAGATACAATCGTATGTACAGAGAGTACTAATGGAGTTGCTAAACCAGCTAAAACCAATGACACTTCTTCAAAACGCTGCCAATCTTTTGCACGACCAGACCATCCAAAACTCAATAGACTGTATATCTTTTTCTGAAAAGGCTTTACTGCTCTATCACGAATCATCGCGAAATCTGGCAATAAACCGGTCCACCAGAATACCAATGAAACTGATAAATAAGTAGAAATCGCAAATACATCCCAAAGTAATGGAGAGTTAAAGTTAACCCACAAAGAACCAAATTGGTTAGGGATAGGCAGTACCCAATACGCTAACCATGGACGGCCCATGTGTATAATTGGAAACAAACCAGCTTGTATCACTGAGAAAATAGTCATGGCCTCTGCAGAACGGTTAATAGCCATACGCCATTTCTGTCTAAAGAGTAATAACACTGCTGAAATCAAGGTACCGGCATGGCCAATTCCTACCCACCAAACAAAGTTGGTAATATCCCAGGCCCAACCTACAGTCTTATTCAGACCCCAGGTTCCAATCCCTGTAGAGACGGTGTATATAATACAACCCAATCCCCATAAAAATGCTACTAGAGCAATTGAAAATGCGATCCACCAATGTTTGTTTGCAGTACCCTCAACAGGAGCTACAATGTCTAAAGTTACATCGTGGTAACCTTTGTCTCCAACAACAAGTGGTTTTCGTATAGGTGCTTCGTAATGCGACGCCATAATTTATAGTATAGTTATGTTCCTTTATTGTGTGTTATGCTTC
>JAQWTF010000104.1:0-2978 GCA_029242825.1 Flavobacteriaceae bacterium
TTTTTCATTAATTTATTATTTGTCTTTATTGGCATTATAGTTAGGATTGTAGTAGTTAGGAGGGAAACCGTTGAGTTGTCTCCATAATTCAAACCAAATAGGTACGTCTTCTAATAAAGCGAAAGTTCTTGCACCAGACCCAATCCTTATTGCAGTAGGCCAGTCATGATCTTCAGAATCAGGTGCGAGTAATACCCTATACTTTCCATTGTCACTAATAAAAGTTTCTATCGCAACAACCTTTGCACCGTAGGTTCCATAAGAAACGTTAGGCCAACCACTAAATACAATGGCAGGCCAGCCGTCAAATTGAACCCTTACTTTTTCATCTATGTGGAGTAGGGGTAGATCAATTGGTCTAACAAAGGTCTCTACTGCTAATTCATAATCTGCAGGCATAATTCCCAAAAGCTTTTCACCCTCTTTGAATGTCTCCCCAATACCTCCTTTAATTGTTTTATTAATATAACCATTTTGGGGAGCTGTAATATACATTAGATCATTTCTCCTACTGTAATTACTATAAGTGTTAGACAATTTACTTCCTTTTTCTTTGGCACTGTAAAAATTCGATTGTGCGGTAAACATCTCACTTTGGGCTTTAGAAATCTTATCCATATAAGAAGTTTCTACTTGTAAACGCTCTAACGCTACATTTAAAGCCTCATTCTTACTATTCTCTAAATCGTTAGCTTGAGCTATTTCCTTAGCTTGAGCTTCTTGCAATTTTAATTTTTTATCTTCTACTTCCCTAACAGCTTTTAAATCTAATTTCTCTAGATCTCTAACCCTTTCAAACTGACTTAAAGCTATTTCAGCGTTTGTTTTGGCAGCCACTAACTTTATGCTGTCATTAGAAACTTTGAATGCAGCTTGTACAATCTTATTTTCTAGTTGAGATCTTTTTAATAGTAGTTCTTGCTCTAATGCTTTGATTTGGTTGTCTAGTGCAACTTGTTTGTTTGAATACGCAATAGAAGATCCTTCATTCGCATCTATCTGTTCTTTTGTCCTAGAAAGAAGTTCTGGGTCAAAATACTCGCTTTTAACTTCAGATATTTTTAAAATAGTATCTCCCTTTTTTACATAATCACCTTCTTGAACAAACCATTTCTCTATCCTTCCTGGTAATTGAGACTGAAGCGTTTGTGGCCGTTGTGAGGGCTTTAAGGTGGTTAAACTCCCATTTCCTGTAATATTTTGTGTCCAAGGAAGAAAAAGAATAATTAATCCAATTATAGCAAAAGCCAATAGAAATTGATTAAAGTGCTTGTAATATGATTTATTTAAAACATATTTTCCTGAAGCAAAATGTTCCAAAGGCACTTTATGATTAATGTTGTTATTAGATATATTTAACATCTGTTTATTTAATTTTACCGTTATCTAATGTTATTTTAGTGCTACATGAAGATTCCCATTGTTTATTGGCACTAACTACAATTAATGACCAATGATGTTTAGGATCTGTAATGAAATTGATTATTTTGGTAGCCTCTTCAGTTGAAAATTGATCTAAAGGATCTTCTAAAATAAGTAGTTTAGGGCTCTTAAGAATGGCTCTTGCCAAAATGATTTTTTTTGCAGCAGTGTAAGCAATTTGTTTGCCCTCTGGTTTTAAAAAGGTGTCTAAACCAGCAGGCTGTTCTTTTAAAAATTCTTTGAGACCAATTTCATTAAATACTTCTCTAATTCTTTGGTCTGTAATATTAGGATTATTAAAACTCACATTTTCTCTAATGGTTCCCTCAAAAGTAGTTTCCTCTGAAAGCGATAACCCCAAAAGAGCTCTGTAACTATTGAGATGCAAACTAGAAAGAGATGCGTCATTGACTATAATTCTTCCTGAAGTTGGGTCTATAATACCAGCCATTAATCTTAGAAGACTTGATTTACCAGATCCACTTTCTCCCCGTACAAGAATTCTACATTGGTTGGAAATCTCTAAATTAATACTGAATAGTATTGGAGTATCTCTATCTGGAACGCTGTAAAATACATTACTTAAGCTTAAATTAAAAGGAGTTTCAGAAGATATAACATCTCCTTTTTGTGGCTCTAATTCTTTGTCTACCACTTGACCTAACTTTTCCAATGAGGTGAGCACATCATAAAAAGATTCTAAGCCTAAAATTAATTTCTCAACAGAGGAAATGACTAATATGATGATGATCTCTGCAGCAACAAATTGGCCAATATTCATTTCTTGGTTTAATACCAATGCCCCACCAATCAGTAATAAGCCAGCGGTAACAAGCACTTTAAAACCAATCATTTGGATAAACTGTAACACCAAAACTTTAAAATGCCTTTCTCTAGCATTCAAATAATCTTTCACTAAAGCGTCATTTTTTTCAAGTGCTAAACGCGTCTTGCCAGACAATTTAAAACTTACAATAGACCTTGCTATCTCCTGGATCCAGTGAGCAACCTTGTACTTGTGTTTGGATTCCTCTAAACTACTTTCTAATCCTTTAACCGCGGTATATTTAAAAACCGTATAAATTAATGCCAAAAGCATAAATCCAAAAACTATAAAGAAAGGATGGTAAAAAGACAGTAATATTAATGCAAAAAGTATTTGCAGTAAAGCCGCTGGAGCGTCTATCAGTATTTTGGAAAGACCTTTTTGTATGGCCAGTGTGTCAAAAAATCGATTGGCCAATTCTGGGGGATAATAAGACCTTAAAGCTTCCATTTTTATTTTAGGGAATCTGTAGCTCAATTCAAAAGAAGCACGGGTAAAAATTCGCTGCTGAAGGCTTTCAATTATTCTTAGTTGCATCAGTTGTAATGCGCCATTAAAAATAACACCTAATGTTACAAGAACTACTAACACTACCCAGGAGGTACTTATTTGAGCCCCTTGAATTAAGTTTATGATCGCTTGAATACCCAATGGCAATGTCAGTGTCATGAAACCTGAAAAAATAGCGTAATAACTAATCTGAAGAATATCTTTTTTTTCTAAACTTAAA
>JAQWTF010000106.1:0-1630 GCA_029242825.1 Flavobacteriaceae bacterium
TACAGTTAGAAGAAATTGCCGCTGCATTAGAAGAAGTTGTTTTAGTAGAAAGTGTAGAACGCAATAGTATTCGAAAACCTCAGATGAGTGTGAACGGTCTTACGGCCGCCAGCATTAAAAAGATCCCTGTAATTTTAGGAGAAGCAGATGTTTTAAAATCGCTCTTATTACTTCCTGGAGTGACCAGCGCAGGAGAGGGTGCCTCTGGTTTTAACGTGAGGGGTGGTGCGGCAGATCAGAATTTAATTCTTTTAGATGAGGCCATTGTGTTTAACTCCTCTCACTTATTTGGTTTCTTCTCTGTGTTTAACCCAGATGCTATAAAAGATGTAAAACTCTACAAAGGGGGTATTCCAGCTAAATATGGGGGAAGGGTTTCTTCTGTGCTGGACATTTATCAGAAAGAGGGAAACAGTAAAGACTTTAAAGCGAGTGGTGGCATTGGACTAGTGTCTAGCAGGCTTCTGTTGGAAGGACCCTTAGAAAAAGATAGGGGTGCTTTTTTAATAGGGGGGAGGGCCTCTTATGCGCATTTGTTTCTGGCGCTTACGGGGAATAAAAACAAAGCTTATTTCTATGACTTAAATACCAAACTGAATTATAAGATTAACGATAAAAATAGTATTTACCTGTCAGGATACTTTGGTAGAGACCTTTTTGGTATTTCAGATAGTTTTATAAATGTCTACGGGAATTCGGTGGCCAATTTTCGTTGGAACCACCTTTTTTCGGATAAATTGTTTTCCAATATGTCTGTGATCTACTCAGATTATTATTACGGATTAGAACTAGATTTAGTAGGTTTTCAATGGGATTCAGGGATTCAAAACTTTAATTTCAAACACGATTTTAAGTATTACCTCTCCTCGGACACCAAATTGAATTTTGGATTAAATAATATATACTATCGGTTTAATCCAGGAGAAATTAAGCCCAACAGATCAGATTCTGGCATAGTCAGGGATAAGTTAACAGATAAATACGCCAATGAATTTGCAACCTATATAGACGTAGAACAAAATGTGTCAGAGGCGCTTTCTATTCAATATGGCCTAAGGTGGAGCAGGTTTGATCGCTTGGGTCAAGAGCTGTTTTACAGTTATGAAAATAATGAGGCGGTGTCTTATGACCCTACTTTTGATTTGTATTCAGAAGCCACTCCCACAGGCCAGGTACAACAAGACAGAAATACTTCTATAGCTACATTCAATCATTTGGAGCCCAGATTGGGGGTGTCTTATTTAATTAACGGGCAAACCAGTATAAAAGCCAGTTACAACCGTATGGCCCAATACCTTCATTTACTTTCAAATACGAGCTCACCAACCCCCTTAGATGTTTGGACACCCAGTGGTCCTTTTGTAAAGCCCCAATTATTGGATCAATTTGCTTTGGGTTATTTTAAAAATATACAATCCTACAGTATTGAGACGGAGGTTTTTTACAAGGAAATTGCCAACAGAATAGACTATATAGACGGTGCAAACCTCATTGCTAATGACGCTATTGAACGCGTGATACTCAATGGAGAAGCCAGAGCCTATGGCTTGGAATTTTTACTCAAGAAAAACAGTGGTGCTTTCACAGGCTGGCTGGCCTACACCTGGTCCAGATCTGAGCAGCGAACTCC
>JAQWTF010000161.1:0-2705 GCA_029242825.1 Flavobacteriaceae bacterium
TGCTTTTTCCATTGTTGACTGCTGAGCTTTAGTGCGGCAATCACAATATCTTTTCTACTAATTTGACCTACTAATTTACCCTCTTTTAATACAGGGAGTCTTCTTCTACTGTTCTTGTGAAATATAGCTGCTGCGTCAAAAATTGAGGCAGATGCATCTATAGCTTCTACTTCTTTTGACATAAAAGATGCTACACTTTTATCTAGTATAGGAAGGTTAAAATACCTGCTTTCAGAAATCTGCTTCATACAGTCTGCTTCAGACACAATGCCTACCAATTCCTTTTTATCATTGAGCACAGGCCCTCCAGAGATTGGGTGATTGGCAAAACACTCCATCACTTCCATAATCGATTGATCGGGTGAAAATATAATCAGTTTGGTGGTCATATAATCAGACACTAAAATAGCCTCTTTTATTCCCTCTTTTTGGACTTGTCTGGCCCCTTGAAAACTTTTAATACCCATAATACAATCCTTTAATAATCAGTTTAATATAATCAAATTTTCATTCCCTTCCAATAATAACTAAATGATTTACAATGACTGCACTTGCATAAAAAGCAACAGACATTCATTAAAAGTCATTAGAATATGTGGTATTTTTAATGAAAATTAATTACTGTGGACCCTTCAAATAAGACACAAAAGGTATTGGGAATTATTGGCTGTGGATGGCTTGGAACTGCTGTAGCAGCACATTTTATTCAGCACAACTGGATTGTGAAAGGAACCCGAAGGTCAGAAGATAAAATGGCCCATTTAGAATTATTAGGTGTTCAGCCCTTCAAATTTGAATTAGGCACAACAGCCTTAGAGCAGAATTTTTATGAGCACTTAGACCTGCTTCTAATCAGTATTCCGCCACAACTCAGGGCTAATGACAATAACACTTTCATAAACAATATGAAATACCTATGCAAAGAGCTTCATAGAGCGCTGCCTGAAAATTGTCAAGTTATTTACACCTCATCTACAGGGGTTTACCCCAAAAGCGGAGGCCCCTTTTCTGAACTAAGTCAGTGGACCGCAGACAGTGAACGGGCACAAAAACTTTTAACCGCAGAGGAAGCTATAGCTGCCCTACCCCATAAAAAAACTATCCTCAGACTCGCCGGCCTTGTGGGACCGGACAGACAGCCCGTAAGGTCTTTAAGTGGTATAACCCATATTGCAGGCGGCAATAAAGCCGCGAATCTCATTCATCAAAAAGACGCTGTAAAATTAATCTGGTCCCTTTCAAAGGAATCGGATCCAGCGCCAATAATCAATGGGATATTTCCCCAAAACATCAAAAAATCAGATTTTTATAAAGCGAAAGCCTTACAATTAAATATTCCTCCCCCTCTTTTTGACCATTCAAATAAACCCATAGATCGCTTAATACACTCAAAAGTTTTTTTAGGATTTACTTATGACCAAGCCCTGTTATAAATTGAAAAAAAATAGCTAGTTTTAGCCCTTAATACTACAACAAACAACCTAACAATAATTTCATGAAAAAATTTCTAGTCCTCCTTTTAGTACTTTCTGGCGCTGCTTTGAAAGCACAAGACCAAACTTCATTAGAAAAACACTACCAAGCTTTTTACAAGCAAATGAGGGTTCAGGGAGATATTAACGGAATTATACAAGCCTTAACCCATCTCAATGTAATTGCACCAAATACGGCCAGAAAAGACACATTGGCGTATATCTACAGCAGCAATAACCAACATATGCAAGCCTTAAATTTACTAGGCATTGAACGTTTAGAAAAAGACTCAGATTTAGCCGTCCAAGTAAAAGCCATCTCATTGAAAGCCATTGAACAGCCTAAGCGGGCCTTAGAACATTTTGAAGAATTGGCCAAAAGAAACCCTAGCGCCTATTTGTTATATGAGGTGTCAGATTTAAAAATAGTTACTGGAGACAACAGTGGTGCACTGGTTTCCATTAAAGAAGGACAAGCACTCACTAAGGCAGACATGAAATATGCCTTTTACGAAAGGCAACAACCTTATGAGGTAGCCTTAAAATCTGCGTTTTTTCACTTAGAAGCCCTCGTGATTTACAACACAGATAAAAATAGAATTAAAGAGGCTATCGCTTTAATAGACAGGGCTTTGGTACTGTCTCCTAACTTTAATTTAGCCAGCCTGAGCAAACAAGCTCTTGAATCTAGACTGGTCGTTCCAGAAGAAACTCCAAAAGACTAAGCCAAAGCACAGTCATAACGAGCGAATTAAGAGACATGGCCAAAAATTACGCCTAGCGTTATTGGTCTCCCTTAAATTGTAAAACAATACTATCTAATTTTTTAAGCCCTTGAGACGCATAATTGAAATGCTATCTTGGGCTTTTTTCAATTCCAACAAACTGGAAACACGATCATTTGGTACTGCAATAGACAACACATAATGGGCTATTTTCCACTGGCCTTCTTCAAATTCTAAAACACCCGAACCCCTGCAAATTCCCATTTGAGTATCTAGCAATTCGTCAAACCAAACCGTCGTATCATTGTGATAAATATGCCGCTCTAAGGAGGTAAAAGACCAGGCCTTTCCCGCATTAAAATAAGGCTTTGAAAAAGACTTAAACGCATTATTTTCCCAATGCTCAGTAGCATCTGTACCTACAAAAACACCTCGCTTGGTCATGAGTGAGAAGTATTGGTCAAAATCAGCATCGGCGGCAGCCAAATGCCAAGCATCAATTACTTTA
>JAQWTF010000166.1:0-2545 GCA_029242825.1 Flavobacteriaceae bacterium
GGCTTTTCAGATTCAGGACTGTCTCCGTTGTCTTTAGCACAGCTAGTTAAAAATAAAAAAGCGATAAAAAAAAGGCGATTCAAAACGCGCATAGGTCAGGTATTTATTGATAAGTAGCGGTGAATTTAGTCACTCCATTAGGAAGATTCTCCGTTTTTAAAGATAGGTCATAGCCTTCAATAGGCAAAAAAGTAATTTTATATTTAATATTTCTCATACCAATCAAATCTCTTGTGGGTAATGAGGTCTTTGGTACTTTTTAAATGGTCTAAAAAAGCCAGTGACACTGGAGAATGCTTTTTCCCTTTTAACCAGATAAGACTCCAGTTAGTGGTAATAGGCAAACCTTTCATGGGTATGATTTGAAGTTCTTTATTAGACAATTCATTTTTAAGACCAATAAGTGGCATAATGGAATAGCCCAATCCGGCAAGTACCGCCTGCTTCACCGCTTCATTAGAGGTAAGTTCCATTTTTTTATTTACGCTCACAGTATTGCTCTTTAAAAACCCTTCCATGGTTTGTCTGGTTCCTGAACCTTTCTCCCTAAATATCAGTGGAAGGTCCTGGAAGGCGTCATTACTTTTTACTCCAGAGGTAATATTGGCCTTTGAATTACCCACTAAAAAAAGCTTGTTTTGTAGTAGGTCTAATTTTTCAATATTCATTTGACTCGGAAGTACAGAGACCAGGGCAAAATCAATTTCATTTTTCTCCAAGCTTTCAATCACTTTTTTCTTATTGGTCACATCTATGGATAGTTCTACTCCTGAGTGATCTTTCATGAAATCTGATAAAAAATAAGGCATTACGTATTTACCTGTTGACACTGAAGATATTTTAAGTCTTCCGGTGAGACGCCCTTTATACTCTAAGGTCATATAATTTATGGCCTGCACCTCTTCAATGATCTTTTCTGCTGCAGCGGCTATTTCCCTTCCAAAAGCAGTGATATAAATTCTTCTTCCAATCACCTCTGTCAAAGCAACATCGAATTGATCCTGAAAATTCTTGAGCTGAATAGAAACTGCTGGCTGGGTGAGATGCAACTCCTCTGCAGCCTTGGTGACACTTTCATATTGAACCACCTTTAAAAAAACCTGCAATTGATTTAACGTGTAATTCATAAGATATAGTTATATTTTACATTTAAAACATAAATATAAATTAATGATTTAAAAACACCAAATTTGCCATATAAAAATAACATGGAACGGATTAAAATTATCAGTTTTCTATCCATTAGTATCTGCAGTATTCTAATTGCTTTTAAAAGCACAGATATTATCCATCAAAAATTATTCTCTTGTGTAGCTATTGCCTTTAGCATTCTAGCTATTCATAGAATAAACGCTATTGAAAACAAAAAAAATTAAGCCATGAAAGATTACAAATTAATTGAAGGAACTTTTTCTGATCAGGAGGCCAAAGACATTTTAAAAAATTTCTTTGAGTCTAAAATTCATTTCCATGAAATGAGAAATTTTAGTTCTGAGGAGCGTTTTGGGCACAAAGATGCCATTGCAGTTAAAAGAATCCCTGAACTAAGGGAAGCCAGTAAAGACATTCTAGGCGTGGTAGAAGAAGCAAAACTGAACCATAAAAGATTGCTTATAAACGCGAGTGTTCAAATTACTATTGTGGAAGAATAATCCAATGCTGTTATTTTGATTAGTACTCAAATTGAAGCGGCATGCCAGATTTTAACTAAAAATGGGCTGGTGGGAATTCCAACTGAAACAGTTTACGGTTTGGCGGCTAACGCTATGAGTGAATTAGCTGTTTCGAAAATATTTGAACTCAAAAAAAGGCCTTCTTACAACCCTCTTATTGTCCATATAAGCCATATAGATGATCTAGAGAAATACACTCAAAACATCCCAGAAAAAGCCTACCAATTAGCCAGGACTTTTTGGCCGGGACCACTCACCTTGGTATTAGAAAAAAAACCTGTTATCCCTGATTTAATTACTGCTGGAAAAAACACCGTGGGTATTAGAATGCCAAACCATCCCGTAACATTGTCCCTGCTAAAACAATTAGACTTCCCTCTAGCAGCACCAAGCGCCAATCCTTTTATGTGTATTAGTCCCACCACTGCCAAGCACGTAAAAGACTATTTTGGCCATAAACTGCCTTTAATACTTGAGGGTGGACCCTGCGAAAAAGGCATAGAATCTACCATCATAGGCTTTGAAAATGGCACACCAGTGCTTTATAGGCTTGGATCTATTTCAGAGGAAGCTATTGAAGAAATCTGTGGGCCACTTAATCATATTAAAACCATTTCAAAAAAACCACTAGCCCCAGGAATGCTGGCCAAACATTATGCGCCCAAGACACCGACAATTTTTGTAGAGGAAATAAGTCCAAGTATTTTAGATCACTACAAACAGGAAAAAATCGGTTTGCTTTTTTTTGAAAAATCCAATTGTAATGATTCAAACTGTCAGATTGAAATACTATCTAAAAAAGCCCATTTAGAAGAAGCAGCAAAAAATCTTTACGCTGCTCTACATAGATTAGACAAATTGAAATTAGACGT
>JAQWTF010000149.1:0-24774 GCA_029242825.1 Flavobacteriaceae bacterium
GCAATCTCCGGTACTAGGTCCGGAATAATAAGATCTCCTTCGGTGGCGGCTTGTATGTCTGCAACAGACACGCCGGGGGCGTGTTCGAGGAGCTTAAAGCCTTCTGGAGTCACTTCCAACACTGCTAGGTTGGTAACTATTTTTTTTACGCAGCCTACGCCTGTGAGGGGGAGGGAACAGCGTTTGAGAAGTTTGGAGTCTCCTTTTTTATTGGTGTGCATCATGGCCACAATAATATTGTCTGCGGAGGCTACTAAATCCATAGCGCCGCCCATGCCTTTGACCATAACCCCTGGGATTTTCCAATTGGCTATATCTCCGTTTTGGGCCACTTCCATAGCCCCTAAAATGGTTAGGTGCACTTGTTTGGCGCGGATCATTCCAAAGCTCATGGCAGAGTCAAAAAAAGCTGCTCCTGGAAGGGTGGTAATGGTCTGTTTTCCCGCATTGATGAGGTCTGCGTCTTCTGCACCCTCAAAAGGAAAAGGCCCCATACCCAAGACGCCGTTCTCAGATTGAAATTCTACCGAAATGTCTTCGCGTACAAAATTGGCTACTAGGGTGGGTATGCCAATCCCTAAGTTTACGTAATAACCGTCTTGAACTTCCTGTGCAATGCGTTTTGCAATACCGTTTTTGTCTAACATACTGCGGTCTTTTATAGGTTTGGTCTAGTGGTGCGTTGTTCTATTCTCTTTTCGTAATTCGCGCCCTGAAAAATGCGTTGTACCATAATTCCAGGAATGTGAATTTGATTGGGATCTAAGCTTCCTGCAGGGACCAGTTCCTCTACCTCAGCTACCGTAATGGTGGCGGCCCCAGCCATGCAGGCGTTAAAGTTTCTCGCCGTCCCTTTGAAAATTAGATTCCCTGCGGTGTCTCCTTTCCAAGCCTTTACAAAAGCAAAGTCTGCTTTATACGCCTCTTCTAAGAGGTGCATTTTGCCGTTGAATTCCCGAGTTTCCTTGCCTGCTGCCACTTCTGTACCATAGCCCGCAGGCGTATAAAAGGCGGGGATACCCGCTTGGGCCGCCCGGCATTTTTCTGCCAAAGTGCCCTGAGGCGTCAGAATAACTTCTAAAACTCCGGAGAGCATTTGCTGCTCAAAGACGTCGTTTTCTCCTACATAAGAGGCCACCATAGTTTTTACCTGATGCTTCAACAGCATAAGGCCAATACCAAAGTCTGCTACCCCAGCATTGTTAGAAATACACACGAGGTTTTTAACCCCGCTTACGACCAAGGCTGCTATGGCATTTTCTGGAATACCACAGAGTCCAAAACCACCCAACATAAATGTTTGGCCGTCTTGCACCCCTTCTATAGCGGCTTGCACGGAGGGAACTACTTTTTGAATCATAGGAAATGCTTTGTGTTAAGGTACAAAAAAGAACGCTAGGGCTTGGGGAGGAGGTCAAAAAAGCATCGGCCTGAGAAGGCCTTAAAAAGCTATTTAAAAATCCAGTCCCTCGAGGTCGTCTTCTGCCAAATCAATACCCGGATCGCCTTCTTCTGTAAGCACAGGTTCACAGTCTACCACAATACTCAAGTTTTCTGGACGCTCAAAGGCTTCCATTGAAATGCCCAATTCAGGTATGGCGTAATTATCACGCATATAATTGGCCCAAATAGGTAAGGCCATAGAGGCGCCTTGTCCATAGGCAATGTCTTCAAAGTGGGTGGCGCGTTCTTCTCCACCGACCCAAACCACAGAAACCAGGTTGGGTACCATACCCATAAACCAACCGTCTGACTGGTTTTGTGTGGTCCCTGTTTTTCCGGCAATGGGGTTTTTAAATGCCCAGGGATACCCAGTGACAATTTCTTTGTACTCAGGGCGGTATTCCTCTGCCCCTTCGGTGCGGAGTCTAATCCCAGAGCCGTCTTTAGTGACCCCTTCCAACAAATTGGTTACCGTATAGGCCACATCTTGTGACATAACGTCCTTGGTTTCTGGCACGTATTCATAGAGTAGGGTCCCTGCCTTATCTGTAATGGCCGTAACCATCACCGGTTTTACATACACCCCTTTATTGGCAAAGGTACCATAGGCACCCACCATCTCATAGACATTTACGTCTGCAGTACCTAGCGCAATAGAGGGTACGGGGAGTAACTTACTTTTGATCCCTAAATTTTTAACCAACTGCACTACAGGATTGGGGCCCACCTTGTCTATGACCTGAGCAGTCACAGAATTTACAGACCTGGCGAGTGCACGCTTGTAAGTGAGCATCTCCCCCGTGTAGGTGCCTCCTGAATTTTTAGGGCACCAGCGTTCCATATTTCCGTGCTTGCCAGCGGCAATACAAAATTGGGTGTCTGGAAGGGTCTCGCAAGGAGACAATCTGAGTTGGTCTATAGCGGTGGCGTACACAAAAGGTTTAAAAATAGAGCCTGCTTGCCTGGTGCCTTGAATGACATTGTCGTACTGGAAGTGGCGGTAATTTACCCCCCCTACCCAAGCGCGTACATGGCCTGTTTGCGGCTCCATGGACATCATAGCGGCACGTAAAAAAGATTTGTAATAACGAATAGAATCCAGCGGGCTCATTAGGGTGTCCTTCTGTTGGTTGGGACTGTTCCAATCAAAGACCTGCATGGCGCGTTTTATCTTAAAACTGGCTACAATCTGGTCTTCTGTAAAGCCTTTTTCACGCATTTGTCTGCGGCGTTCAGAAGTTCTTATGGCCCGGTCTATAATGGCCTCTTCCTGTTCCGGTTCAATATCTCTAAAAGGAGTGGTGGGATTCTTCTTTTGGGTGTTTTGTTTAAAAAAGGCCGCCTGAAGGTTTTTCATATGTCCCTTTACGGCGTTTTCTGCATTGGCCTGCATGCGAGAATCTATGGTGGTGTAGACCTTTAATCCGTCTAAATACAGGTTGTATTTACTGCCGTCTTCTTTGGGGTTTTCTGCAATCCATTGCTTTAAAAAGCCCTGAAGGTACATTCTAAAGTAAGTGGCTTTTCCGTCTCTGTGGGTTTGAGGGCTAAAATTCAAGTCCAAAGGCCTTGCTTGTAGGGAGTCTTTAGTAGCGGTATCTAAAAAGTCGTACTTCTCCATCTGAGCCAAGACAGCGTTTCTCCTATTTCTTGTGCCCACGGGATTTCTGGAGGGAATGGGGTTGTAGAGGCTGGAGTTTTTAAGCATACCCACCAGCATAGCAGACTCTTTAGGGTCTAGCTCAATGGGTTCCTTGCCAAAATAAATATTGGCTGCCGAGCGAATCCCGTCTGCATTATTTCCAAAATCGTAAATATTGAGGTACATGGCCATGATTTCGTTCTTGGTGTATTGGCGCTCCAATCGCGTGGCTATGACCCATTCTTTGACTTTCTGAAGTAGTCTGGCAAATTTATTGGAAGAGGCTCTCTTAGTAAAGAGCAGTTTAGAGAGTTGTTGGGTAATGGTGCTGGCGCCTCCCCTAGTCCCTAAATAGGCTACGGCCCTTAAAGTTCCAATGGCGTCAATACCTGAGTGGTCGTAAAAACGAACGTCTTCGGTAGCCAATAAGGCTTGGACTAGGTTTTCAGGAAGTTCCTCAAAAGTAACTGGGTTCCTGTTTTCTTCTAAATAAAAAGTCCCGAGCACCTTTCCGTCTGCACTGATAATTTGAGTGGCCTGATTGGTCTGAGGATTTTCCAATCTGTCAAAGGTGGGCATGTCTCCAAAGACCCCTATGGAGGCTAAGTAAAACAGGCTAAAAAAACCTATTATCCCCAAGAAAAATAGGGTCCAAAAAATCCTTGCATAGGTTTTAAAGCCTTTAGGCATGGGTGGTTTGTTAGGGGTTTTTGAAGGAGTTTTTGCTTTAGACACAGGGATTATTTAGGATTGGAAGTTGATTTTTCTAACAGATAGCCTACTGAGAGTACTCCGGGTAAAAAGACCATGCCTTCTTGGGACCCAAGACTTCTAACGGCCTGATAAATGGAAAGCTCATAGGGCTTAGCACTGTCAAAACGCACCCCTTTTTTAAAAGGGAGTTGGTGGGTGATAATACCGTTTCCACTGCCCAGCCACTGGCCGTCTGAAGCAGCCAAATCGTAGGATAGGGTGTCTGTAATGACCGACCCATTCGGATGACTCAGCGTGGTGATTAAAAAAATATTACTAAAAGGATAGTCTTGGTCGTGTCTCAGGGCAATCCAAAGGGATTGATCGGACAAACTGTCTTTAACAGTCAGACTAAAGCGAACAGGGGTCCTGAGCGGCCAACCCGCCTCAGGGAGTTCCTGAAAATCAGATTGTGAGCCGGCACCACTACAAGATTGGAGCAACCAAAGGGCCGCTCCACACAAAAAACTACTGCTGAGGAGTGTCTTGCTGGTTCTCATTATTGGGTTTGTTATTGCCTTTGGGCTTAGGGTTTCTCTGTGGTCTTTTTTTATGGGTTGGCGCTCCGTTTGAATTACTTTTTGGGGTATTATTTCTTTGGGGTTTTCTGCTGGCTTGAGGGGTAGAATCCCCAGTAGGGTTACTATTTGCTTTGGATTTATTTCCTTCAGCGGGTTTAGCGGCCTGCCTTGGTTTATTCGCTTTTCTGGGCTTGTTGTTGTCGCCCCCTTGAACTGCTGCTTTATCCCTAGGTCCTTTATTTTTGTTTCTATTCTTATTGTTTTTGTTGCGCCTTCCTTTAGGGGCGTCAAAACGAGTGAGGCTGTCTTGGCCTACCACATTTTCAAAAACTACCTCAGCCGCTACCTGTTCTTCCTCAATGGCATAGGCCTCCAAACTTGGTACCGGTTCTTTGGCCTTATTCTTGGCCAGTATTTCATTGACTTGATCCTTAGAAAGGGTGTGCCAATTGTTAGGCTCATCGCGATAGGTAAACCAGAGTTTTTCCTTGAAAATATCTACCTTTTGGCAAAAAGCCAATCCTTTTTCTGTAAACAATTTGGTATCTGCGGCAGGGAAATCTTTTAGAGCGTCTACATAAACATCTAATTCAAAATTGAGACAGCACTTTAATTTACCACATTGACCCGCTAATTTTTGAGGGTTTAAAGACAACTGCTGATACCGCGCTGCTGCCGTACCCACAGACCTGAAATCTGTAAGCCAAGTAGAACAGCACAACTCACGACCACAAGATCCAATACCCCCCAATCGCTGGGCTTCTTGTCTGTAACCAATTTGACGCATTTCAATGCGAATTCCAAAGGCCTTAGCCATGTCCTTAATGAGCTGTCTAAAATCTACGCGATCTTCTGCCGTATAGTAAAAAGTGGCCTTAGAACCGTCTCCCTGAAATTCCACATCGGAGAGTTTCATCTGTAAATTCAACGAAATAGCAATCTCTCTAGAGCGCTTTTTAATCTCCTCCTCTCGGTCCCTACAACGCTGCCAAATGGCAATATCTTTTTCCGTGGCTTTACGGTACAACTTAGGAAGGTCTTCACTAGTGAAAGACACCTTTTTCTTCTTCATCTGAACCTTTACCAGTGAACCTGTTAAAGTCACCATTCCAAGGTCGTGTCCAGAAGTGGCTTGTGTGGCCACTAAATCACCAATTTGCAAAGGGAGTCCCTCTGAATTTCTAAAGTATTCTTTCCTGGAATTTTTAAAACGGACTTCCACACAATCAAACGGCGCCTCTCCCGCAGGAAGGCTCATGTTGGAAAGCCAGTCAAAAACCGTTAATTTATTACAACTATCCGTACCGCAAGTGCCATTGCTCTTACAGCCTCGGGTTTGTCCGTCTGCGCCAGTGGCACAACTACTACAGCCCATATATTTTATATTCTCAAAGCCTGGAAAAGATCCCAGACACTAGATTAGTAATGAATGCACGCCCTAATTTGTTTTTGGCCTCCGGCCGATGCCTGATAAGTAGACACCCAAAAAACAGCGCTGATGTAAAGATACTACAAATTATGCTCCCTAAAAAAAGCCCCACATATAAATGTGGGGCCTTGTATTTAAAGCTGTTGAGCGCTTTGTACGAGGGGGAGCCTCAATGCTTGTACTTCAAGACTTCTGAGCGGCCTTTCTTAAATATTTTATTGCTCACCGTTTTACCTTTTCTGAGGGCTTTCTGCTCCTCAAAAGGGAGGTTGTGTACTTCTTTGCAGGCGTCTGAGCAACAGTCGTCCATAGCATTAGCACAGGTGGGGCACTGAATAAACAACAGATGACAAGCCTCGTTGGCACAGTTCACATGAGTATCACAAGAGTTTCCACACTGGTGGCAGTGTGCAATGACGTCTTCTGAAATACGCTCTGCTCTACGGTGGTCAAAAACAAAGTTTTTACCAATGAATTTATTTTCCAAGCCTTTGTTTTCTACCTGTCTGGTGTATTCAATAATACCGCCTTCTAACTGAAATACATTTTTAAATCCTTTGTGTTTATAATAAGCAGAGGCTTTTTCACAGCGAATACCTCCAGTACAATACATCACTAAATTTTTGTCTTCTTTGTGTGCCCTGAGGTCTTCTTCTATGAGGTCTAAAGAATCTCTAAAAGTGTCTACATCTGGGGTAATGGCATTTTTAAAGTGCCCTATTTCACTTTCGTAGTGATTTCTCATGTCTACTAGCACCGTGTTGGGGTCTTCTATAATGTCATTGAACTTCTCCGCATCTAAATGAACACCAATATTAGTTACGTCAAAAGAGGCGTCGTTTAAACCGTCTGCCACAATCTTGTGACGCACTTTGACTTTGAGTTTTAGAAAAGAAAAGTTGTCTTGTTCAATAGCGATGTTGAGTCGGACATTTTCCAAGAAAGTAATGCTGTCTAAGTGTGCTTTAAAAGCGTTAAAATGTATGGCTGGAACAGATAGTTGCGCATTAATGCCTTCGTGGGCTACATAGATACGGCCCAGCACTTCTAGGTCATTCCAATGGATAAATAAGTAATCTCTAAATAAGGAAGGGTTTCCAATCTGGTGGTAGGCATAAAAAGAGATGGTAAGCCTGTCTAGGCCTGCCTCAGCAATTAAAGCTTTTCTCTCCTCAGCGCTTAAAGTATTGTACAGTTGCATGCTATACTAATGTTTTTAAGGGTTAAGATCTTGCAAAGATACATATTTTATTAGATCTCAATTTGTAGGACTGTCTCAGTGCTTGCTTAAAAAAGCGGGAATATCTCCACAAAAGTTGGAAAATTTCCAAAAAATATTTAAAATAACTTGGTACTTGAAAAAAGATAGAGTACTTTAGCAATCCTAATAAAAAGATTATGAGCAACGAACAAGCATCTAAATTAAAAGCCTTACAACTCACACTAGACAAACTAGACAAGACCTACGGTAAAGGTGCCGTCATGAAAATGGGGGACAGTGTTGTCCAAGATGTAGAAGTCATTTCTTCCGGTTCATTGGGATTGGACTTAGCCTTGGGTGTTGGAGGATATCCAAAGGGAAGAGTTATTGAAATTTACGGCCCGGAATCTTCTGGTAAAACTACTTTAACCTTGCACGCCATGGCAGAAGCACAGAAAGCAGGTGGTATTGCTGCTTTTATAGATGCGGAGCACGCCTTTGACCGATTTTACGCTCAAAAATTAGGAGTAGACATAGACAATCTGATTATATCTCAACCAGACAATGGAGAGCAGGCGCTTGAAATTGCAGATAATTTAATTCGCTCTGGGGCAATTGATATTGTGGTCATTGACTCCGTAGCAGCCCTAACGCCAAAGAGTGAAATTGAAGGAGAAATGGGCGATTCTAAAATGGGACTTCACGCAAGGCTTATGTCTCAAGCGCTTAGAAAATTAACGGGTTCCATTAGCAAAACCAATTGTACGGTCATCTTCATTAACCAATTGAGAGAAAAAATTGGGGTCATGTTTGGTAATCCAGAGACGACAACTGGGGGTAATGCCCTTAAATTCTATGCCTCTGTTCGTTTAGACATTAGAAGATCTACTCAGATAAAAGATACAGACGGAGACGTACAAGGAAATAAAACAAGGGTTAAAGTGGTGAAAAATAAAGTAGCTCCACCTTTTAAAACCGCTGAATTTGACATTATGTACGGCCAAGGGGTCTCTAAAGTAGGAGAAGTCATTGATCTTGGGGTAGATTTTGAAATCATTAAAAAGAGTGGTTCTTGGTTTAGCTATGGAGACACCAAATTAGGACAAGGGAGAGATGCTGTAAAAACACTCTTGCTGGACAATCCTGATTTAATGGATGAACTAGAAGGAAAAATCAAAGAGGCATTGTCAGCCTTAGGGAAATAACCTACCCTTTGATATTAAAAATACAAACCAGCCTGAGGGCTGGTTTTTTTATGAGAAAAATTGACTAAAGAAAGCCTTCTAAAGATGGGAACTTGTAAGGGTTTCAATCATCTGATCCCTGACCCGATCACTGAGCGCTTTAGCTTCTTTAGACGTCATGTCTTTAGTGTCTATAAATTCACACACCTTTACCCTAGAAGTGCCTGGCCTTCCGTGAAAAAACTCAAAAGGAAACAGCTTTTTGTGATCGAAGAAAATGATGGGCACCAAAGGTATTTGATGAGAAATAGCCATTTTAAAAGCACCATCCTTAAAGCGGTCTAAAACAATCTCAGGGGGCGGTACGCCACCCTCAGGAAAAATACATACACTAAGTCCGTTTTCCAATCGCTTTTGTGCTTTCCTATACACATCTGTTCGGCTATGGGAATTACCGCGATCTACTAAGATACAAACCCTCTTATAGAAAAACCCAAAAATAGGAAACTGGGTCAGTTCCTTCTTACCTACAAAGACAAATGGGTGTGGGCTCAAGGCCAACATAGCCATAATGTCTAACATAGAGGTGTGGTTTGGGGCGAGCATATAACTTTGCTGAGGCTTAAAACGATCTTCCCAATCTACCTTTAGGGAAATACCCATGGCAAATAAGATCGGTTTGGCCCATAAGTTTCTGGCCATCCAATAAAATTTCGGATACCACTCTTGGCGCAGGGTAGTGATAAAAAGTATGGGAGAAAACACAATGATCAAGGATACAGTCACCAAGTAAAACCATATCCTGTAAAAGGGAATGAGCAAGTAGTGTAATAACTTTTGCATAAGGCCAAATATAGGGATAATAAGCCGGTCAAAAATAGGGTCATAAAAAGTATAATTCTGTTACCTTTGTGTTTTACATATCTAACAACTACTATGGCAAGAATTCTCACAGGGGTACAAAGTACAGGTGTTCCGCATTTAGGCAATATTTTAGGGGCTATAAAACCCGCAATAGAGATGGCTAAGGATACTAATAATGATTCTTTCCTATTTATTGCAGACATGCATTCACTGACCCAAATAAAAGATGGAGCCACGCTAAGGCACAATACTTATGCCACCGCAGCTACTTGGCTGGCATTTGGACTAGATATTGAAAAGACCGTATTTTACAGACAGAGCGACGTACCTCAAGTCACTGAGTTGTCTTGGTATTTAAGTTGTTTCTTCCCCTATCAAAGGCTCACCTTAGCCCATTCGTTTAAGGACAAGGCAGACCGCTTAGAAGATGTGAACGCTGGCTTATTCTCCTACCCTATGCTTATGGCTGCAGACATTTTAGCCTACGATGCAGATTTTGTACCCGTAGGTAAAGACCAATTGCAACATATAGAAATGACCAGAGATGTAGCTGCAAGATTTCATGCAAAATTGGGAGACACTTTTGTGCTACCAGAAGCCAAAGTACAGGAATCTAGCATGTATGTTCCAGGAACAGACGGCGCTAAAATGAGTAAGAGCAAAGGCAACACCATTGATCTATTCCAATCCGACAAGGCGCTCAGAAAGCAAATTATGGGTATTCAAACAGATTCTACCCCAATGGAGGATCCTAAAGATCCAGACACCGATAATGTATTTGCCCTCTACAAAATACTAGCTACCCCGGCGCAAACAGCTGCAATGAGGGATCATTACACTGGAGGCAATTACGGTTTTGGACATGCCAAACAAGCCCTCTACGAATTAATACTCGATCAGTTTAATCCCGCTAGAGAACGTTTTGAGTATTTCATGAATCACACAGAAGAAATAGACAAGGCTTTAGCTATAGGAGCAGAAAAAGCAGCCCTAGTAGCCAATAGTGTGCTCACAAGGGTTAGAGAAAAAGTAGGCTATTAATAAACATCGCAGGGTCTGATTGTTTCATTAGGCCTGGATTATGGAGCGCTCATCTTAAATGGCCTCATAGAATTGACCTGGCAAATGCCGCACTCCTCCTTTGAGCTCTAAGGTCATTAAGCAGGGATACAGCACTTTTATCTCCCATTCTAACAGTCTCGCTAACTGATCTACATGCATTTTCCCCTTGGAGAAAAGGCACTGATACAAGGCAGATTCTTCTGGGGTGTAATGGTCCGTTTTATCTTTACCACTTTCTTCGGTGCTACTGGCTAAACCCATATTTAAAACGATCCCAGGCTGATCTTGCCAATTCATACTATTGATTAGATCTCTAGAATGGGTGAGCATTTGCGCTTTTAAATGCTTAATGAGATCGTTACAGCCTTCACTAAAAAAGTCTGTGCTTCTCCCTGGAACCGCAAAAACAGCACGATCATAACTATGGGCCAATTGGGCAGTGTGCAAGGAGCCCCCTTTCTTAGCAGATTCCACTACAAGGGTCGCTTGAGAAAGACCTGCTATTATTCTATTTCTACTCACAAAATGGCCCGGTAAAGCATGCATTCCAGAAAAGAACTCCGTGTAAAAACCACCTTGTTCCATGACCTCTTTGATGTAAGGGCGGTGGAGCGCTGGGTAAATTCTTTTAAATCCATGGGCCAGACATCCAATGGTTTGTAAGCCCTGTTCTGCGGCAGCTCTTTGAATCGTAATGTCTATCCCTTTGGCAAAACCACTCACTATTACTGGATCTAATGGCCTTATTTCCTCTATAAATTGCGCACAAAAATCCTTGCCCATACCTGTCATTTTCCGCGTACCTACAACGGCTATAATTTTTTTAGCCCCCGTATTTAAATGGCCTTTTCCAAAGAGAAGGATAGGCCCATCTGGAGCTAAAGAAAGAAAATAAGGATAATTAGGATCTTCAAAATAAAAGGTTTGAATCTTATTGGCTATAATAAAGTCATATTCTTCAGTAGCCAGTTTAAGGTACCATGCATGCAGATAATCTGCAGGTGTTTTTGACTCTTTAACAGAAAGCACTATGCTGTGGTCTCTTGGAGATTCAAAAAAAGCTTGGGCAGATCCATAATGAGAAATGATTTTGCGTGCCGTTTTTGCGCCTACGCCCGGGAGGGCTTGTAGGCGCAAAACTGCAATCATAAATACCTTAGAACGTTGCATATAGCTGTTTTCTATAAGGTACACTTTTAAAATGTTAATAAAAAATGGTCCACTCAATTTTAAAAAGCGCCAAAAAAGGCCATATTTGTAATCATGCAATTAGAAAAGTACATAAGCCCCTTATTATTTAGATACAACTGTGTTGTGATACCTGGTTTTGGTGCTGTTCTAACGCACGAGAAAGGTGCGAGTCACCATGAGAAAACACATACGTTTTACCCACCAACAAAGGTGGTGTCTTTTAATGAACAGCTCCAGGTTGGAGACGGCATATTAGTATCTCATATAGCCGCCCTGCTTTCAATCACATATGAAGCAGCTTTAGCCCTTGTAAAGGAAGAAGTGCAATTGTGGAAATCAGAATTGACTTCTGGTCATGCGCTCGCTTTAGATGGTTTGGGTATTTTTACCCAAAATAGCGAAGCTAAAATAAGCTTTAAACCCTATCACGAATACAACTATTTGCCTGCTTCTTTTGGATTACAGGCGGTTAAAGTAGTTCCTTCAGTAGAATTAAATCAAAGCTCCCAACAATCTTCTGAGCCTGTTGTCTTTCAATTAGACCCTCAATACGCCCATAAAAATGTGGGGCAATTTAGAAAGGTTTTACTGAGATATGCAGCAGCTGCGCTTATTGGTGTTAGTGGAGCGCTCAGTGTGTACCAATCTTATAATGTTCATACAGAAAATAAAAGAGTGGCCTTTCAAGAGGCTACAAAAGAAGTGGAACACAAAATTCAAGAGGCCACTTTTTTTAACAGCAGCCCCTTATCGCTCTCTACTGTAGAAATTAGCTTGGCTAAAAAAGAAGTCGCTAAACCTTCTTTTTTTATTATCGCGGGCGCCTTCAGAGAGCCAGAAAACGCGTCTAAGCGCATTGCCCAACTCAAAAAAAACGGCTATGAAAAAGCCAGCTATCTAGGCCCAAATAGATATGGATTACACCAAGTAAGTTTTCAAGGATTTGTAGCGGAATCTGAGGCTAGGACATTCCTCAAAGAAGTTCAAGCACAGTTTGCCAAAGATGCTTGGTTGTTGGTGGCAAAAAAGTAAGGGTTTCTTGGTGTTTTCGTCTTAACCCAACCTATCTTTGCAAAAAATTTCCCATGAAAGCAAAATACCCTTCTGAGTCTAGAACCGTGATGACTGATATGGTTTTACCTAGTGAAACCAATCCTTTGAACAACCTTTTTGGTGGCGAATTACTCGCTAGAATGGACAGAGCAGCCAGTATAGCTGCCAGAAGACACTCTAGAAGAATTACGGTAACCGCTTCCGTAAATCATGTTGCCTTTAACAGATCTGTTCCTGTAGGAAGTGTGGTGACTGTAGAAGCGCATGTGTCTAGGGCTTTTAACACTTCTATGGAAGTTTTCATAGATGTTTGGATGGAAGATAGATTTAGTGGTGAGAAGACCAAAGCCAATGAAGCCATCTATACTTTTGTTGCAGTAGACGACACTGGGAAGCCAACAGAGGTACCCCCTCTTAAGCCAGAAACCCCTTTAGAAGAAGCGCGCTTTGCAGCAGCACTGAGAAGAAAGCAATTGTCTTTAGTCTTAGCGGGTAAAATGAAACCTACAGACGCTACCGAATTAAGGGCTTTGTTTATGGGAGAAAATGCCTAGTCCAAAGACCGGTCACAGCCTTCATTTTCAATAGCCACTTCCTGTTTGCTTAAAAAATCTATTAAATAATCTGCCGTAGTAAAATCATAACGCTTCAGTAATTGCTGAAAAGTGTCTGGGTTTGTATTACTAATGTAGTCGTTCACCGCTATGATCAGCTGGGTAGTGTCTGCCAACACATTGCCTCCTGGGGTGGCCCTGATTGTTATATCACTTCCCTCTCTACGTATGTCTAATCCTGCATATGCCATGGAGTATTGGCTTTGAAAAAAGGTCTTAAGCGCAGAAACCTTCATGCTATAAGTCTCTAGGCCATTGCCAAAAGGATCAATCGTATAAATGTCATAAGGTCTAATATTTCCTTCTGCTAAATTGCCCCTTACTCCGCCATAGTTTTGAATAGAAAGGTCTGCACCGGTTTCCTCCAATAAAGCGGTAGTATAAAAACAAGCCGTCTCATCGCGGTTGTGGTCGTGAGAGGCGGTAGCAATAGTGGTATAAAATTCCGGTCTGTTGTTATAGGTCGCAATTGTATTGGCCACAGTGGGGTCTTCTGGATGGTCCTCACTCAAGTCTATTAAAGTGTAGGATTTACTGACAATTTTACCCGCAGCTACCTGCAACACCAATTTGCTAAGGTACTGCATATGAGCACCAGACTGAATCATAGGAACCTCTCTATAAACCTCGTTATACAACTGATGGCTGTGCCCTCCTACGACTAAATCTACAAAAGATTCACTGCCACTAAAAGACTGGTCAATGAGTCTTTTATCTGCATCTTTACCATAGTGCGTTAGCGCTACAACCAAATCTGCTTCTACTATCTCCTCGTTATTTCGGTAGCTCGCCACAACATTGGCCCCTTGTTGAAAAGCCAAACCATCCATGTTTTTGGGATGGGAAAGGGGCAAATCTCCACGAGAGCTATTTTCTACCACCCCTATAAAAGCAATACTAAATCCGTCTTTTTTAATAACGGTATAAGGCTCTGGCGTGTTTAATACCCCTCCAATATTCTCCACATTAGCACAAATAAAAGGAAATGCTGCTTGCGCTATTCTGCTATTTAATACTTCTTGTCCATAATCGAACTCATGATTTCCTAGTACAGAAACATCCATACCTACAGCACTCATAACATCTATAATTGGACTGCCCTTTTCAGGGTGAAAATCAACAATAGGATTGCCTGAAAAAACATCTCCTCCACTCACAAAAAACACCTTATCACTTGCTTCCTTTGCCTGATCAATAAAAGGTTTCACCTTAGAGAAACGGTCTATTTTACCATGCATATCATTTAAGGCAAACAACACAACTTCTGTGGTTTCCAGTGCAGGATCTTGAACCGAATTAGGGCTTGTAGCCTCATTACCACAAGACCACAATAAAATAATGACTAAGAGAGGTAGTATTTTTTTCATGGCTTAAAATTACAATATCCTTGTTTAAGGGTTTGCACTCAAGGACAAAAATTAACGGCCTAGCTCACATCAAAAAAACGCCACAGCAGAAATACAGTCGTCAAATGAGGCTGAAAAAAACGCAGCGTTCACCTAAGAAAAACCTCCACAGCAGAAAAATAGCCGACAAAGGTGGCCAAAAAATGTCATGCTCGTCTCAGAAAAACCGCCACAGCAGAAATACAGCAGTCAAATGATCTCAAAAAAAAACCTCCACGGCAGAAATGCTGTGGAGGGTAAAGCATTTAGTAGGTAAGTTGTTTGGGTATTATGTCTTGCTTTAATTACCAATTCAATACTGCTAAATTAAACAAGTCATCCCTACAAAAAAACAGTCTCAATATAATGAGACTAATTTTTATTTTAAATTAAATACCCATTCTTGTGGGTTTAGCCTAGTGCTGTTCTGATACAAATAGAATTTTAGAATCGTCTGGCCTTCAGAATCGTTAGAGGCAATTTCTCCTAGAGATTGCTTCTCTTTGACAAGATCTCCTTTTTTTACCCCTAATGTTTTTAGGTTATAATAAGTGCTTATAAAATTTCCGTGCTTGATTTGCACGCCTAAATTTCCTCCAGGGACCGCCATAATAGCAATGACCTCTCCTTCAAAAATTGCCCTGGCCTGTGTGCCTTTTTCTGTGGCAATAGTCACCCCGTTATTCTGGTGTTTAATCCCAGGGTACACAGGATCTGAATAGACGCCGTAACCTCTTTTAAGCAATCCTTTCTCCAAAGGCCAAATGAGCTTACCTTTATTGGCGGTAAAATTATTAGCCACTCTTTTAGCCTCAGGGGTCAGTAAAAAATTAGCGCCCCCTTTTACCCCCTTGGCTTTTTTATTCGCAGCAGCGATAGCCGCCTTGATCAATGCTTCAATTCTATTCTCTAGGTCCTTCGCTTCTTTTTGCTTCTTTCGAATGGCAGCAGTGTATTTCCTTTCGTTTTGCCTAATGTCTTGTAATACCTTAGCCTTGTATTGCTTTTCAGAAAGGAGTTGCTTTTTGGCGGCTGTGTTGGACAACACCAAAGCCTCTTTGGCTTTGCGCTGCATATTTAAAGAGCTGATCTTCTCTTCTAGTGCTTTAGTTTGATCAGCAATCCCTTCCCCTTGCTTTTTCCTATAAGCTTGGTACTGCTTTAAGTATTGCAAGCGCTTGTAGGCCATATAGAAATTCTTAGACGAGAGCAGAAAGAGCAACCTGTTTTCTTGGGCGGTGTGCAAATAGGACTTTTGAATCATTTGCGCGTACTCTTTTTTTAGTGCTGCTAGGGCCTTTTGTTGGTCCTTCACTTCTTTTTGATTGGCGCTAATTTGTCTTGTGAGTAAATTGGCTTGTTGGTTGGTGAGTCTAATGAGTTGCTCTCTGACCTTAATTTTTTTATTAGCCGTCTCTAAATCTTCCAATACTGCACCGCGCTCCCGTTTTTTTACAGAGAGTAGGCGGTTCATGTCTTTTATTTCCTTTTCTAGGGCACTTTTTTTAGCCTCTAGTGCTTTTTGATCCTTAGTTTGTCCAAAAGCTTGTGGCGCTATGGCTAGAAAGCACAACGACAAAAGAATGGTTATAAAAGATTTCTTGTAATGCATTTAAGGAATGGGGGTTTTGAACAGCTGTTACAGAATTTAGGGGTGTTGTAGATTTTTAAAGATTATTTGGCCATATGTTTTTGGTGGTTAACTGGTGTTTATTCTGTATCCATTTTGAGCTCTAAGGCTTTTAATCCCTTGGGTATTTTAAAGGGAAAGGACAAAGAGCGGTTCACACTAATATTTTTATAGCTAATCGCTACAGTCGTTTCTGTTTTGGCCGTCTGTGCAGACACTGCAATTTCACTGGGCAGCAAAAGGCCGTCCATTTCCGTATAAGAAGGGTATTGAATGCTGAGGTTGTTTTCTGAGCCTCCTTGGCTTATTTGTGTTTGGGCTACTTTAAAATTCTTGGAATCTATGTCTACAAAAAGCTTGAACAATGCCTGTGCTTTCTGAGGTTTTAAACGGTACACCTGAGCCGTAGGTTCTACATTAAATCGCTGCTGCTTTAAATCTAAGGCAGCTTCTCCCAACAAAAGACCTTGGAGCATATTAAAATCTAGGGGCGTACCTAAAAAATTGCTCAAATCAGTAAAATCTCCCTCAAAGGAAAGCTTGTTAACACTGGAATAAAAGGCTATTTTATCTGGTGTAATAAGTGCTTTACCCATACCAAAAAACACCGAAATCCAGAGGGTTTTATCTCGTTCCATCCTAAAAGTGGCTGGAATTCCTTGGCTGATTGAACCACTTTTGTAATCAATTTTCATTTTACCGCTTAAGGTTTTAAAATTCCCAGAAGCTGCGTAATGGTTTTTAATGACTGATTTAGCACTTAAGTTTTTGAGCCCAGCTGATTCAGAACGCGCCACAAGAGCGCCCTTCTTAGTACCACAAGCCGTTAAAGCAAGTGTTATAGCAAAGAAGAAAAGCCTTTTGTACAGAGCGATATTCCAAGACATGTCTTTTGATTTTTTTGAAGTAATACCCTACAAAGATACAATTTTGGTGCCAAGATTAGTTCTGTCAGACAGCACCAATTCATTGGCTCCTTGTATACATCCAATACAGCGCAATTGCAGGAGCCCTGTTTAGAAGCGCCACCAATTCGTGTCACGCTTATTTAATTCCAGTACTTCCAAAACCACCAGAACCTCTTTCACTGTCTTCCAAAGTATCTGTCAGTTCCCATTGGGCACGCTCATATTTGGCCAAGACCATTTGGGCAATCCTATCCCCGTCTTCTATGGTGAAAGGATCTGTGGAAAGGTTTATAAGAATAACGCCTACATCTCCCCTATAATCTGCATCTATAGTTCCAGGTGCATTCAAGACCGTAATCCCGTGCTTGGCAGCCAAACCACTTCTAGGCCTTACTTGTGCCTCTGTACCGGCTGGCAAAGCTATATGTAGTCCTGTGGGGATTACTTTTCGCTCCATGGGCGCTAAGGTGACAGGCGCAGAAAGGTGGGCCCTTAAATCCATTCCAGCGGCCGCTATGGTTTCGTAAGACGGAAGTGCGTGGGCACTTTTGTTGATGATCTTAATCCTCATTACTTCTTAATTTTTTTAAATTTTTAAACTCTAAACCAGCTGTTATTAGAAGGAATCCCCCTAAAAATAGATTTCCTAAAACCATTTGCCCAGGGAAGACATAAAAGGAAAGGCTGCCCAATAAGACCGCAGCACTTAAGTAACCCATTATTTTTCCCAAAGGATAATTTATGGGATACTTTTTACGCCCTATAAAATACGAGGCTATAGCCATACTCCCATAAGCAGCTAAAGTAGCCATGGCTGCCGCATAGTATCCTATGATTGGAATGCCTATGAAATTTACTACAAGGGTAATGACAGCACCTCCTATAGAAATATAAGCCCCATAATGGGTTTGGTCTGTTACTTTGTACCAAACGGAGAGGTTGTGGTAAATACCCAGAAATAAACTGGCCAGTAAAATCAGTGGCACAACTTCTATGGCTTCCCAATAGCTTGAATTCCTAATAAACAAGGTTTTTATAAGATCTATATACACCAATACCCCTAGAAAAATCACGCTACCAAAAATCACAAAATACTGGGTAATCACGGCATAGGCCCTTTGGGGGTTCTTTGACTTGGCATGGCTAAAGAAAAAAGGCTCAATTCCCATTCTAAAAGCGGTGGCAAAAAGGGTCATGAACAAGGCCAATTTGTAACAAGCGGCGTATTTACCGAGTTCACTAGCAGCCACAGCTTCAGGCAATAGTTTGGCCAATAAAATTTTGTCAAACACCTCATTGATGGTGAAAGCTATTCCGGCAATCATCACAGGAAATGCGTATTGTAACATGCGTTTGAACAGGGCGGTGTCAAAACCAAAACGCAGTCCTTTGTACTGACCCGAAAGCCATATAAAAGTACTGGCAGAGGCTATAGTATTGGCTATAAATATATAGGCAATCTCAAAATTAGGCCTATAGAGGCCCACCAGCCAGTGGCGTATGGAGGCGCTGTTTTCAAGGCTAGGGTCTAGGGCAAAAGAGGCATCGGCTCCAAGAGCCAAAGAAGCATTCACAGAAGCATCTATGGGACCCTCTAAACTTGCCCAATAAGGCAAGCCTATCAGAAATAAAAGATTGAGTCCTAAATTGAGTCCTACGTTGGCGGTTTTTAAAACCGCGTACTTCATAGGGCGTCCTTCTGCCCTGAGTTTGGCAAAGGGTATGACCACCAGGGCGTCTAAGCCCATAATGGCAATGGCATAGCCTAAGTATTCCAATTTAATGTCTGTCAATGAAGACAAAGAAGGCAGTGCCAAAGCGGCTATTAAAACAAAAACAAAGGTGGACGCTGCAATAGACCAAAGGGAAGTAGCCACTACCTTTTGCCTGTTGGGAGCGTTGCTGTAAAACCTAAAAAAAGCGGTTTCCATCCCATACGCCAACAGCACATTAAAAAGGGCAAACCAAGAAAAAATAACGGTGACCTCGCCAAAACCAGCCGTTGCTAAAATATCGGTATAGAGCGGGAGTAGCAAGAAGGATAACATTCTTGGCAGCACAGTCGCTATTCCATAGACAAAGGTCTGGGCAAATAATTTTTTAAACAAGCTGTGTTCGTTTGGGCCTTATGGCAAATCGTTGGGTTTAAAAATACAAAAACCCCAGCAAGCTGGGGTTTATTTGTGTATTATTTATCGCTAATGCCCTGTAAAAAAAGCATTTAAGACAGGCTAAATATTTAATCGTTTAAAGCCTCAGCGCCCCCAACAATCTCTAAGATCTCATTGGTAATAGCTGCCTGACGAGCTTTGTTGTACGTTAACTTCAATTGATCTCTAAGATCGGTAGCGTTGTCTGTAGCCTTGTGCATGGCCGTCATTCTGGCGCCGTGTTCAGAGGCAAAAGAATCTCTGATTCCTTTGAAAAGCTGTGTTTTTAATGCTTTTGGCACCAATTCACTCACAATCTCTGCCTTTCCAGGCTCAAAGATATAATCAGATTCAGCTGCGGCTCCTATTACGGGAACAATGGGTAAAAATTGCTCTGTAGTGACTATCTGCGTCGCTGCATTTTTAAATTTATTGTAGATCAAGACAATTTTGTCAAACTTCTCTGTAGCAAAGTCATCCATTAAGCGGTCTGCAATCTCACTGACATTTGCGAAAGTAAGGTCGTCGTAAATGGTGCTTTCATTAGATACCAAAGGAAAGTTTTTCCCTAAAATATCTGCAGATTTCTTTCCTACAGCCATAATGGAAACCTTTTTTCCAGCATAGGTCTCTTTGGCTAAATGCTGTGCTTGTTTAATCACATTGGTGTTAAAAGCACCACAAAGACCACGGTTAGAAGTAATGGCCACCAATAGGATGTTGTCTTCCCCACGAACGGCTGCATACTTGCTTGCGTCTGAACTTTCAATACTACCACTCAAAGACTGTAATAAATCTGTAAGGGTGTCTGAATAAGGACGCATGGCCGTAATAGCATCTTGGGCTTTTTTTAGCTTTGCCGCAGACACCATCTTCATGGCAGAAGTAATCTGCATGGTAGAAGATACCGAGGCTATTCTATTACGTATTTCTTTTAAGTTTGCCATGTCTGGTTTTCCTTAGTTTGGCTTAGTATTTAGCAGATAATTCATCACAAACCGCTGCAAGCGTGTCTGTTACCTCATCTGTTAATTTTCCTGCTTTTAATTGGTCTAACACATCTCTGTGTTTCGCATTTAAATACTCAATATAGGCTGTTTCAAACGCTTTGATTTGGTCTACAGGCACCTTCTTTAAAAGGTTTTTAGATCCTGCATAAATAATCGCTACCTGATCCTCTACAGTGAAAGGGTCATTTTGAGCCTGCTTTAAGATCTCTACGTTTCTACGTCCTTTTTCAATTACGTTTAAAGTAGCCGCATCTAAGTCAGAACCGAATTTAGCAAAAGCCTCCAGTTCTCTAAACTGCGCCTGGTCCAACTTAAGCGTACCTGCTACTTTTTTCATGGATTTAATCTGTGCGTTACCCCCTACCCTAGATACCGAAATACCTACGTTAATAGCAGGACGAACCCCTTGGTTAAATAAATCTTGCTCCAAGAAGATCTGACCGTCTGTAATAGAAATTACGTTGGTAGGAATATAGGCAGAAACGTCACCCGCTTGCGTTTCAATAATTGGCAATGCCGTTAGTGAACCCCCTCCTTTAACAATAGGCTTTAAGGCATCTGGTAAATCGTTCATTTCTTTTGCAATGGCGTCGTCTGCAATGACCTTAGCAGCACGCTCTAACAATCTTGAGTGCAAGAAGAATACATCTCCAGGGTATGCCTCACGTCCCGGTGGACGTCTTAACAATAAAGACACCTCACGATAGGCAACTGCTTGCTTAGAAAGGTCGTCGTATATAATTAAAGCGGGTCTACCCGTATCTCTGAAATACTCCCCAATAGCAGCACCCGCAAATGGAGCGTATACCTGCATTGGCGCAGGGTCAGATGCATTGGCTGCTACAATAGTCGTATAAGCCAAAGCGCCTTTATCTTCTAATGTCTGCGCAATGGCAGCTACTGTAGATGCTTTTTGACCAATGGCCACATAGATACAGTATACTGGCTCACCAGCATCATAAAATTCTTTTTGATTTAGAATGGTGTCAATACAAACCGTAGTCTTCCCAGTCTGACGGTCACCAATCACCAATTCACGTTGTCCTCTACCCACTGGAATCATGGCGTCTATCGCTTTAATTCCTGTTTGTAATGGCTCTGTTACTGGCTGACGGAAAATAACCCCTGGCGCCTTACGCTCCAATGGCATTTCGTAAACAGTTCCTTCTATAGGACCTTTACCGTCAATAGGCTGTCCTAAGGTGTCTACCACACGTCCTACAATACCTTCTCCTACCTTAATAGAAGCAATACGCTCGGTACGTTTTACGGTAGTTCCTTCCGTAATGTCTCTAGATGGGCTTAATAATACTACCCCTACATGGTCTTCTTCTAGGTTCAATACAATTCCTTGTACGCCCCCGTCAAATTCCACCAATTCTCCATATTGCACATTAGACAAACCGTATACGCGGGCAATACCATCACCTACTTGTAATACAGTGCCCACCTCGTTCAAAGAGGCTTGTGCATTAAATCCTGCTAATTGATCTTTTAAAATTGCAGATACTTCTGCGGCTTTTACTCCTGCCATGTTCTAGATATTTGTAAATTCTCTTTCTAACTGCTGCAATTGAGCAGCAACACTTGCGTTGTATTGTAAATCTCCCACTCTTAAAATAAACCCTCCTAAAAGGCTTGGGTCTACTAGATTGGTAATGGTCACCTCTTTATTGATTAGTTTGGCTACCTTCTCTTTTATTTCTTTTTCTAGGCTTTCGCTTAACGCTACAGCCGACGTCACTACTGCATTGGCCTTTCCCTGTGCTGCTTCATATAATTCTGTAAACGCTACTGCAACCGCCAAGCTAAGTCCTGAGCGTTTATTGTCTAACAAAGCTTTAAAAGTATGGGCAACCAATGGGTGTACTGTCGTAAATACCGCTTCAAATCCTGCTTGCTTTTGAGCTGCAGTCAATGTAGGGTTAGCTAAAAAAGATTTAAAATCTTCATTGCCTCCAATAATAGTAGCCATTTCTTGCATGTCTGCAGCAACCGCCTCCAAGACCTCAGTCTCTTGGGCTTGTTGTAACAAAGCTTTTGCGTAACGTATGGCAGCTCTAGAGTTGGTCATAATGCTAGTTTAATTTCATATCACCGAGGGCGTCAGAAACTAATTTCTGCTGCTTGTCTCCGTTAGACAATTCACTTTTGATTACTTTCTCAGCAATCGCTACAGATAGAGTAGCTACTTGCTTCTTTATGTCTGCTACAGCCGCTTTCTTCTCGCTCTCAATAGCTTCTTGTGCTTGTTGTAACATTTTATCTCCTTCCGATTTAGCCAAATCCTTAGCGTCAGAGATCATTTTTTCTTTTAATTCACGGGCTTCTTTAAGCATGGCTTCTCTCTCTGCTCTAGCGTCTTTTAATAACTGATCGTTATTAGCCGTTAAGCTTTCCATGTCTTTTTTAGCCTGCTCAGCACTGTCTAGTGCATTTTGAATGCCTTCTTCTCTTTCTTGTAAAGCAGCCAAAATTGGCTTCCAAGCAAATTTTACCATGAGTAAAATAAGGGCTATCAATAAGATAGAAGACACAATAAATAGTCCTGGTGAAAAGTCGTTTAATAAAGTTTCCATAAAAAAGGGGTTGCTTTTTTTAATTTAAAAACATTCTCTACGGCCAATCGCCGTAGAGAATGAAATCTTTTTGTAATCTTATTGTCCTAAGATTAATGCACCAAAGGCCAAACCTTCTAAAAGTGCTGCAATGATAATCATGTTAGTTGAAATTTTACCGGCTGCCTCAGGCTGACGTGCAATACTTTCCATTGCTTTTCCTCCGATTTGTCCTAATCCAATTCCAGCTCCAATAACGATTAAACCTGCTCCAATTAAGTTGTACATAGTAAATGATTTATATTAAATTAAAAAAACGCTCTTTAAAACTTTCGTTTTGTATTGTTAGTTAATGATGTTCGTGCTCTGCTACCGCCATACCAATAAACAAGGCAGACAATGTGGTAAAAATATAGGCCTGTAAGAAAGCGACTAGCAATTCAATCAGGGTAATAAACAAAGACAGTAAAAAAGAAATAGAGGTAGCACCCGCTACGCCTAAGCTATCTTTTAAGTTATACATAATGGCTATTAAACTCATCACAACAATGTGACCCGCAGAGATATTAGCAAACAAACGCACCATTAATGAAAAAGGTTTGATCAATAAGGTTCCTGCCAATTCAATAACCGCCAAAATAGGTCTAAAAATATAAGGCACCCCTGGCATCCATAAGATGTGCATCCAGAAGTCTTTATTACCACTAGTGACATAAATAACCAAAGTGATAATTCCTAAAGCTGCGGTAACCGCTATTTGACCCGTTACGTTAAACCCTAGTGGTGTTAGCCCCACTAAGTTTAAACTCCAGATAAAGAAGAATACCGTCAATAAGTAACCCGTAAACTTTCTGTATTTTTTCTCACCAATGTTTGGTCTGGCAATCTCATCTCTTACATAAAGCACCAATGGCTCTAACACCCTACCAAAACCAGTAGGCACTTGTTTTGTTTTGTATTGTCTTGCCAAAGAAGAAAAGGCTAATAATAATAGTAATCCTATCATTAGAATTCCCATAACACTCTTCGTAATCGAAAGGTCTAAGGTTTGAGTAGCATTTGTAGGGTGGTGTGCCTGGTCAAAAGCAACTTCTGTGGCACCCTCTGACAATTCGTATATTTTTCCGTGAAGTTTCACTAAGCTTAACCCGTCTTTTTCAACGACCACATGACCGTTGTCGTCATGGTGAAAAGCAGAAGACATAAAAGAGGTGATTCCTTTGCTGGTTTTCACAATTACAGGCAGTGGAAAGCCAACGTGAACACGTGTTCCTTCACTATTGGTATAAGAAAAGAAACTAAAATCGTGAGAATCTTTAATGTGGTGAAGGATGTAAGCTTGTACTTTTTCTTTAGTGTCTATTCTGCCATCTTCTTGTGTATCCGAATTGGCGTACGAAAAAAAAGTAGTCAAGACTATGGCCAATAAGGCTAAGATGCTGCGGTATTTTGAGGCTTTATTCTTCATGAAAAATTTAAAAATAGGCACTAAAAAATTTGCGCAAATGTAAGCATAATCTATAAAAAACAAACCCTATTTTAAGATTAAATATCTCCAGAAGGCTTCTGATTCAATATTTTAGACAAAAAAAGGATTTCCAAGACCAAGAAAAAAAGCATTGGAAGGAGTATAATGGCTTTTCCCTGAGCACTTAAGGCTTGCTGTAAATCAAAGAGAGTTGGAAAGTTTTTATAAAAAAAAGCCCCTTTTAACGGAATGCTAAAGAGGTAAATAAAGCCTATATACGGCTTTGCAGAAATGTTTTTGGACAAGAGGTAACACAAAGCCAAAACGACCATGCTTGCTGCACTGTTAAAAATTAATTGTGAGAGAAGGCTTATGTCTTCCATGAAAAGTTTCGCTTAGATGTTTTTGGTTTGCTTGATCATCTGATAGATGGAGAGGGCTACCATGAGCATGGTTAAACCCGTCTCTAAAAAATTCCATTGCATTTTTTGATCCAGCCACTGTCCCAGCCAGTGCCCTCCAAAAATCATCAAACCCATTTGAATGCCCATTCCAGATGCTTTTGCCAAGGCCTTTAAGGGGTTGTCATTGGGAGAGCTGTTTTTAGGCATGTGGTGGGTTCTAAGAGTGTCTTGTTTATTTCACCAGGATAACTTAGCCGTTTTTGGCTATAGAAGCCCCTTGTTGTTGTGGCGTTTTCGCGTCTGG
>JAQWTF010000059.1:0-14073 GCA_029242825.1 Flavobacteriaceae bacterium
TTCTATCTCATTTGAGAATAGATAACCGGAATGCTTACCGTCTGTAAGCGAACTTTCTTATATAACTTTTTCGATTTTTACCCATCTAGTGGCGCCGCTAGAAGGGGTTTGGCTTTTTAATTATTTTTTTAACATTAAAAACAAAAATCATGAGTACCGAAAAAAACAACCAATTTGCCACAAACGCATTACACGCGGGGCACGATCCGAAATTAACTGGAGGCACCAGAGCAGTGCCTATTTATCAGAGTACCGCCTATGTCTTTGACAGTGCAGAGCATGCAGCCAATTTATTTTCTTTGGCAGAGCCCGGAAATATTTACACTAGAATTAACAATCCTACTACAGATATTTTAGAGCAGCGTTTGGCTGCTTTGGAAGGCGGTATTGCTTCTGTGGTCACTGCTTCTGGAACCGCAGCCATTGCCACTTCTCTATTGGTGCTTTTAAAAGCGGGAGACCATATTGTAGCGTCTAGTAGTCTGTATGGAGGGACCTATAATTTACTCAATGTGACCCTACCCAGATTGGGCATTACCACTACCTTCGTAGATCCTTCAGATCCGGCCAATTTTGAGGCAGCCGTTCAGGAAAATACCAGGGCTTTCTTTGCAGAGTCATTGGGGAACCCAAAATTAGATGTATTGGATTTAAAGGCTATTGCAGCCCATGCAAAAGCGGCTAAAGTGCCCTTTATTGTAGACAATACGGTGGCTACTCCAGCTTTGTTAAACCCTATAGCTCACGGCGCCAATATTGTGATTCATTCGCTCACCAAATACATTAACGGAAACGGAACGGCTTTGGGTGGGGCCATTATAGATGCCGGAACCTTTGATTGGAGCAATGGAAAATTCCCAGAATTCACCGAACCCTCTGCAGGCTATCACGGACTTATTTATCACGAGGCTTTGGGAGCAGCGTCCTTTATTGCGAAAGTGAGAATAGAGGGGCTTAGAGATTATGGGGCAGCCATTAGTCCTTTCAATACCTTTCAGATTCTACAAGGTTTGGAAACCTTGACTATTAGAATTGCCAAGCACTCAGAAAATGCCTTAGCCTTGGCCTCATGGTTAGAGGAGCAAGAATTGGTTTCTTGGGTAAACTACCCAGGCTTGCCTTCTAGCGCCTACCGTGAATTAGCCCAATGTTATTTACCTAAGGGTCAAAGTGGGATTGTTACTTTTGGGGTGAAAGGCGGTTTTGAATCTGCTAAAAAAGTAGCTAATGAGACTAAATTATTCTCTTTATTGGCAAATATAGGAGACAGCAAATCACTAATCATACACCCTGCGAGCACCACGCATCAGCAATTATCTCCAGAGGCTCAATTGACCACTGGTGTAACGGAAGACTTAATTAGACTCTCTGTTGGATTAGAAGATATAGAGGATCTAAAGGCAGATTTAATCGCTGTTTTTGAAACCATTAAAGCCACCCAATTGGTATAAGCATCACGTGCCTACTTTTAAAAGAGTAGGCACTTTATTTTATTTTATATGAAAAAGCTCGCTATTAAAGCCTTTACAACACAGTCGAATCATACACAAGATATTTCCTTGAGCTATGAGCACTTTGGGCTTCCTTTGAACCAGGCCCCGGTTGTTTTAGTGAACCATGCCCTTACAGGAAACTCTAATGTGGCGGGAGAGGACGGTTGGTGGTCTGCCTTGATTGGCCCCGAAAAATGCATTGACACCAATCGCTATGCAGTCTTGGCTTTTAATATTCCAGGCAATGGATACGACGGTTTTGTAATAGATGCGTACAAACAATTTGTAGCCAAAGACATGGCGCAGTTATTTTTATTGGGCTTGGAAAAGTTGAAGGTTTCAAAGCTTTATGCGATTATTGGTGGCTCTCTCGGTGGTGGAATTGCTTGGGAAATGGCGGCTTTAAATCCAGCGATTACGTCGCATTTAATTCCCGTTGCCTCTGATTGGAAATCTACCGATTGGCTCATTGCCAATTGTCAAATACAGGAACAATTTTTATTGAATTCCAAACAGCCTGTTCACGACGCGCGCATGCACGCTATGTTGTGTTACAGGACGCCTGAATCTTTTAACCAGCGCTTTAATAGAAGCACCAATGAAGCCCTTCAGGTATTTAATGTGGAGAGTTGGCTTACCCACCATGGAGAAAAATTGCAGTCTAGGTTTCAGTTGTCTGCCTATAAATTGGTGAATCAGCTGTTGCGATCCATAGACATTACCAAAAATGGCCCGGAGGCTTTTAGAAAATTACAAGAGAGCGACACCCATATTCACATTATTGGGGTAGACTCAGATTTGTTTTTTACAGCCAGTGAAAATAAAGAAACCTTTAAGCAATTGGCGCAATCTCAGTCCAATGTAACCTATGGAGAAATTACTTCTGTGCATGGGCACGATGCCTTTTTACTAGAATTTGAGCAGTTGGAGGTCCTTTTGGCAGGTATTTTTAAGCCCCAAGCGGCGGTAGCTAAGGTACAGGTGTTAAAATTTGGTGGCACATCCTTGGCCAATGGAGAGGGTCTTTCTAAAGTCATTGAGATTGTGGGGGCTAAAAAAGCAGCCCAGCAACCCATTGCCCTAGTGGTTTCTGCGAGAGACAACGCCACTGACCAATTAGAGCGTTTGTTGGCACTGGCGTCCCAAGGCCAGGACTACCATCCTGCCCTGGACTTTTTCAAAGCCCAACAAACCACGCCATTAAAGGAGCCTATTTTAGCCCATGACTTTGAACAACTGAGTCAGATTTTAGCTGGGGTAGCCCTCATTAAAGATTACAGTGAAAAGACCAAAGACCAAGTCTTGTCTTTTGGAGAATTGATCGCTGCAAAAACACTGGTTTATTTACTTTCGCAGCAGGGACTAGGCGCACAACTTTTAGATACCAGGGCATTGATTAAAACCAACAGTGACTTTGGAAATGCGTCTGTAAAAGAGGCCTTATCAAAAAAAGCAGTATTGTCGGCTTATGAAGCATTAGAACCCCAGATTATTCCCGTTTTTACCGGTTTTATTGCTGCTAATGAAAAAGGCGAAACCACTACGCTTGGCCGTAATGGGAGTAATTATTCAGCCGCCCTAATAGCAAGTTTTTTAGACGCTGGAGAGCTTCAGAACTTTACCCATGTAGACGGGATTTATACCGCAGACCCTAACTTGGTGCCAGAGGCAGAAAAAATTGCCGCTTTGTCCTATAGTGAGGCCAATGAGTTGGCTAATTTTGGGGCTACCATACTCCACGCCAAAACCATTATTCCACTCATTGAAAAAAACATTCCCCTTAGAATTTTAAACACCTTTAAGGCAGACAACGAAGGGACGCTCATTAGTGCCACACCCACTGAGGCGGGTATTAAATCCCTCTCAGTGATTGCAGATGTGACCCTTATTAATATAGAAGGACGTGGCTTGTTGGGAAAAGCAGGAGTAGATGCCCGTATTTTTAAAACCCTGGGAAATGCCCATATTAGTGTCAGTATTATTTCTCAGGGTTCTTCTGAAAGAGGGATTGGTTTGGTGGTAGCCGCAAAAGACGCTACCGAGGCCATTATTTCCTTAGAGCGAGAATTTGAGCAGGATTTTTATGCCCAGGATGTCAATAGAATATATGCAGTAGATCAGGTCTCTGTTATTTCTATAGTTGGCCAAGATTTGAGCTCTTTTCACAAACCTTACAATGCGCTTATTAAAAATCAGATAGTGCCTTTGCTTTTTAACAATACAGTCACGGGTAAAAATGTCTCTTTGGTCTTGCTTAAAAAAGACCTAAACAAGGCGCTGAACGTCATGCATGCTCAGATTTTTGGACAGCCTAAAAAAGTGAATATCGCTGTAGTAGGTGTGGGGCAAGTAGGCGGTGCGCTCATTGATCAAATTTTAAAGACCGCCCCTCAGATAGAAGCTAGAAAAGGAATTAAACTTCAGGTTTTTGCCCTTTTAAATTCCAAAAAAATGTTGTTGAATGCACAAGGAATTGGAACGGCTTCACAAGATTGGCGCTCAGCGCTCACTACTTTAGGAGAAGCGGTGCATTTTGAAAAACTCTTTTCATACGCTCAGGAACAGCATTTAGAAAATTTAATACTGGTAGACAATACGGCAAGCACCCCTTTTGTGCAGCATTATGAGCACTTTGTCCGTAATGGGTTTGACCTGGTTTCTTCTAATAAAATTGCCAATACCTTGCCGTTTAATCAGTACAAATCCCTGAGAGAAACCCTAGGAGAACATCAAAAGCAGTACTTATATGAGACCAATGTAGGTGCAGGACTGCCCCTGATAGACACCATTAAATTACTCCATCTTTCTGGAGAAAACATCACTCAGATTAAAGGGGTATTCTCAGGCTCGCTGAGTTATATATTCAATACTTTTTCAACGGCAGAAATCCCTTTTTCACAAGTGGTCAAAGAGGCTTTGCATAATGGCTATACGGAGCCTGACCCAAGGGAGGACCTCAGCGGAAACGATGTGGGTAGGAAACTACTTATTTTGGCGAGAGAGTTAGATCTAAAGAATGAATTTTCAGAGGGAGTGATTGAAAATTTAATCCCAGAGGAATTACAGGTACTAGATGCCCCCGGATTCTTAGCACAAATATCTAAATTAGATCCTATATTTGCAGAGATTAAAGCAGGTTTAGCCCCAGATGAGGTCCTGAGATATGTGGGAATTTTAGGGGGCGATTTGCAAAAAGAGAAAGGTCAGCTCAGTGCGGGACTTTGTAAAGTGCCCAAGCAAAGCCCCTTAGGTCAGGTAAAAGGGGCAGATTCTATTATTGAAATATATACGGAATCTTATGGAGACCAGCCTATTGTTATTCAAGGCGCCGGAGCAGGTGCCACAGTCACGGCTAGAGGAGTCTTTGGAGATATTTTAAGAATTGTGGAGAAGAATTAACCATGGTGTAGGGGCTGAACTTGGTAAATTAGTGGAATAAATATATATGGAAGAAAGAGAATTTGAAACCAATGCCATTAGAATGCAGATGGAGCGAACAGCGAACCTAGAGCATTCTGTTCCTTTGTATTTAACCTCTAGTTTTGTTTTTGAAGACGCAGAAGATATGCGCGCTTCCTTTGCAGAAGAGAAAGAGCGTAATATTTACTCCAGATATGCGAATCCAAATACCTCTGAGCTCATTTCAAAAATATGTCAGATGGAAGGGGCAGAAGCGGGTTTTGCTTTTGCATCGGGAATGGCTGCAGTATATAGTACTTTTGCAGCGCTGTTAGAAAGCGGCGACCATATTGTGTCTTGCAGCAGTGTGTTTGGCTCAACAATGAGCTTATACCAGAATTTCTTCCCAAAATGGCAAATAAGCACAGATCTCTTCCATGTAAATGATTCTACCGCAGCCATTGAGGCGTTAATTAAGCCCAATACAAAAGTGATCTATGTGGAGTCTCCTACCAATCCAGGAGTAGATGTTTTAGACCTTCAAATGATTGGTGATATAGCCAAGAAACACAGTCTTATTTTAATTGTAGACAATTGTTTTGCGTCTCCTTACTTACAACAACCCATTTCTTTTGGTGCTCATTTGGTGGTGCATTCTGCCACCAAACTCATAGATGGTCAAGGAAGGGTACTTGGAGGAATTACCGTCGGAGAAGCCACTTTAATAGATAAAATTTATAGATTTTCAAGAATATCAGGCCCCGCCATGTCTCCTTTTAATGCCTGGGTACTTTCTAAAAGTTTGGAAACTTTGGCAGTAAGAGTAGACCGCCACTGTGAGAACGCCCTAGCTTTGGCGCAATTTTTAGAAGCCCACGATTCGGTAAAAATGGTCAAGTATCCTTTCTTGAAGTCTCATCCTAAATACGAGGTAGCTAAAAAGCAAATGAAAGCCGGTGGCGCTGTAGTGGCCTTTGAATTAGAAGGTGGTTTAGACACTGGAAAGAAATTCTTTAATAGTATTCAAATGCTATCGCTCTCTGCAAACCTAGGAGATTCCAGAAGTATAGTAACCCACCCCGCTAGCACCACACATGCCAAGTTATCTCCAGAAGCTAGGTTAGAGGCAGGTATTACAGATGGCCTAATCAGGGTGTCTGTAGGATTAGAACATATTGCAGATATTATCAAAGACGTATCACAAGCCATTGAAAAAGCGACCCTTTAAAAAATATTATTTTGAGTAACACACCCCAATATACCTTAGAGAAGCCATTAGTAAAAGACCTTGTTAAAGAAAAGGTTTTGGTACTGGATGGTGCTATGGGTACCATGATTCAGGAGTATAAATTTACTGAAGAAGATTATAGAGGGAGTAGGTTTGCCACATACGAGCATCCGCTTCAGGGAAATAACGACTTACTTACCCTCACCCAGCCAGAGGCCATTCAGACCATTCATGAAAAATATTTAGCGGCGGGTGCAGATATTATAGAAACCAATACCTTCTCCTGTACTACTATTGCAATGGCAGATTATTACATGGAAGATTTGGTGTATGAGCTCAATTATGAGGCCACTAAAATTGCTTTAAAAGCAGCAGAAAAATACACCCTTTTAGATCCTTCAAAGCCCAGGTATGTGGCAGGAAGTATAGGCCCTACCAATAGAACCGCTAGTTTATCTCCAGATGTAAACAATCCGGGATACAGAGCGGTAAGTTTTGAAGACCTGAGAATTGCTTACAGGCAGCAAGTAGAAGCTTTAATAGATGCAGGGGTAGATATTTTATTGGTAGAAACGGTTTTTGACACCTTGAATGCCAAAGCGGCACTGTACGCTATAGATGAGGTAAAAGCAGCAAGAAATATAGCCACCCCAGTCATGGTGAGTGGAACCATAACAGATGCCTCAGGGAGAACCCTTTCAGGGCAAACAGCAGAAGCATTTTTAATCTCCATTGCACACTCAGACCTTTTGTCTGTTGGTTTTAACTGTGCTTTGGGGGCAAAGGCTTTATTACCTCATTTAGAAGTATTGGCTAAAAAAGCGCCATTCGGGGTCTCTGCACACCCCAATGCAGGATTGCCAAACGCTTTTGGGGGCTATGATGAAAGTGCCGCTGAAATGGCTGCTCAAATTCAAGAATATGTAGATTTAGGATTGGTGAATATTGTAGGGGGTTGTTGTGGAACAAGACCAGCACATATAGAAGCCATAGCTGCTATAGCCGCCAAAGCGTCTCCCAGAAAAATAATTCAAAAACAAATGGGCCCTATGCAATTGTCTGGATTAGAGCCTTTGGTGCTCACTCCAGATTTGAATTTTGTCAATGTTGGGGAACGTACCAATGTGGCAGGTTCTAAGATGTTCCTAAGACTCATTAAGGAGGAATCTTACGACCAGGCCTTGGCAGTAGCCAGAGAGCAAGTAGAAAACGGGGCTCAAATCATAGATATTAATATGGACGACGGCCTCATAGACGGAGAGGAAGCCATGGTTAATTTCTTGAATTTAGTAGTCGCTGAGCCAGATATTTCTAGGGTGCCCATCATGATAGACAGTTCTAAGTGGCCCATTATAGAAGCAGGACTCCGCGTAGTGCAAGGAAAATGTGTGGTAAACTCTATTTCTTTAAAAGAAGGAGAAGCCCTCTTTTTAGAACAAGCCCTAAAAATAAAAAATTACGGTGCTGCTGTAATTATTATGGCTTTTGATGAGGTAGGGCAGGCAGACAATTACGAACGTAGGATTGAAATTGCCAAGCGGTCTTATGACTTATTGGTAGAACGCATAGATTTCCCAGCCCAAGATATTATTTTCGATTTAAATATATTTCCTGTAGCAACAGGAATGGACGAGCATAAATTAAATGCTGTAGACTTTATTAAGGCAACCCAATGGGTAAGAGAAAACCTTCCAGGAGTGTCCGTAAGTGGTGGGGTGAGTAATGTGTCTTTTAGTTTTAGAGGAAACAATCCAGTGCGGGAAGCCATGCACTCGGTATTTTTATACCACGCTATTAAAGCAGGGATGAATATGGGTATTGTAAATCCCGCCATGTTGGAGGTGTATTCAGATATTCCAAAAGACCTTTTGGAGCATGTAGAAGACGTTATTCTCAATAGAAGAGCAGACGCTACCGAACGCTTATTAGATTTTGCAGAGGGATTTGTAGGCACTAAAAAAGAAAGCAAAGTAGATCTCTCCTGGAGAGAAGAACCCCTTCAAGATAGAATTACCAGGGCGCTTGTAAAAGGCTTAGACACCTATATTATTGAAGATGTAGAAGCGGCTAGGAATGCTGTGTCTGCACCTATTCAAGTCATAGAAGGTCATTTAATGACAGGAATGAATGTGGTAGGAGATCTTTTTGGTAGTGGAAAAATGTTCTTGCCACAGGTAGTAAAATCTGCCAGGGTCATGAAAAAAGCAGTCGCTTATTTGCTGCCCTATATTGAGGAAGCTAAAAAACTACAAGTAGATTATGACGCTACGGCCTCACAATCTGCTGGAAAAATACTCATGGCCACCGTGAAAGGAGATGTGCATGATATTGGAAAAAATATTGTGAGTGTGGTATTGGCTTGTAATAATTATGAGATCATAGATTTGGGGGTAATGGTGCCACCAGATAAAATTATTGCTGCAGCAAAAGAGCACCAGGTAGACGCCATTGGACTCAGCGGGCTTATAACGCCCTCTTTAGATGAGATGGTTTTCTTGGCAGAAGCCATGCAACGTGAAGGCTTCACTATGCCGTTACTTATTGGTGGTGCCACTACTTCCAAAGCACATACCGCAGTGAAAATTGCGCCTCAGTACGGCCAAACGGTAGTGCATGTCAATGACGCCTCTAGGGCGGTGACCGTGGTGGGAGATTTGCTACAACCAGATACTTCAGCTTCTTATAAAGCCAAACTAAAACAAGACTACGATCAGTTTAGAGATCAATTCCTAAACAGGTCTAAAACCAAAGAATATGTGTCTCTAGCAGAGGCAAGAGAGAACGCATTGAAGTTAAATTTCAAAAAGGACCTTGCTCCAGCGCCCAATCAATTGGGTATTCAAGTGATAGAAAAGCAGGATTTAAGGGCCTTAGTGCCTTTTATAGATTGGACTCCATTTTTTAGAAGTTGGGAGTTACACGGACGTTTCCCAGACATTCTAACAGATGCTGTGGTGGGAGAACAGGCAACTGCTCTTTTTGAAGAAGCCCAAGCCATGTTGGAAAAAATTATCTCTGAAGAGAAATTTACGGCAAAAGCAGTCTTTGGATTATTCCCTGCAGAGCGCTCTAACGAAGACGACATTTCTGTTCAAAAAGACGCCAATACCACTTATATTTTTAGGACCCTTAGACAGCAAATCAAGAAAAAAGAAGGGGTGGCACACAGAGCCCTTTCAGATTATATAGCCCCTCCAAGTGAAGGGGTTCAAGACCATATGGGTGCATTTTGTGTGACCGCAGGTTTTGGATCAGAAGAAATGGCTTTGACCTATCAGGCAGCTTTAGACGACTATAACTCCATCATGGTAAAAGCCTTGGCAGACAGACTAGCAGAGGCCTTTGCAGAATACTTGCACCTAGAAGTGAGACAGTCACATTGGGGGTATGCCGCACAAGAATCTTTAGATCCAGAGGCATTAATAGCCGAGGAGTATAAAGGGATTAGGCCTGCGCCAGGATACCCAGCCTGTCCAGATCACCTAGAGAAAAACACGCTTTGGGAACTACTCGAGGTAGAAGAAAAGATAGGTGTTAGTCTAACAGAGAGTTTGGCTATGTGGCCAGCAGCCTCTGTATCAGGGTATTATTTTGCCCATCCAGAAGCGAAATACTTTGGTGTGGGTAAGATTACCCAAGACCAATTGGAAAATTTTGCCTCTAGAAAAGAGATTTCTCTAGCCACCGCCAAGAAATGGTTGGCCCCAAATTTAGCAGACATATAGATATGAAGATTACCCAACACATAGCAGCCGCAAAAGGGAACACCTTATTTTCCTTTGAAATAGTCCCCCCCGTTAAAGGCGGGAATATTCAGGAGCTTTACAACAATATAGACCCACTGATGGCCTTTAACCCACCTTTTATAGATGTGACCACCTCTAGAGAGGAATTTGTCTATTTAAAGAAAGAAGGTCTGTTGGAGAAAAAACTCACCAGAATGAGGCCAGGTACCGTAGGTATTTGCGCTTCCATAAAGCATAAGTATGGGGTAGACACGGTTCCTCATGTACTCTGCGGTGGTTTCACCAAAGAAGAGACGGAATACTTATTGGTAGATTGCCAGTACTTAGGGATAGAAAATGTTATGGCCCTTAGGGGCGATGCCATGGCCGGCCAACGTTATTTTGAAGCCACTCCAGGGGGGCATACTTATGCCAAGGACCTAGTAGGGCAAATAAAAGATTTGGGCGCTGGAAAGTACCTGCATGAAGAAATTGAAAGTGCCCATTCGAGCTCTTTTTGTATTGGTGTAGCTGGGTATCCAGAGAAACACATGGAAGCACCTTCCTTACAACAAGACCTTAAAAGGCTCAAAGAAAAAGTAGACGCAGGCGCAGACTACGTAGTGACCCAAATGTTTTTTGACAACCAAAAATACTTTGAGTTTGTAGCAGCCGCTAAAGGGATGGGCATAGAGGTACCTATTATTCCGGGTATTAAACCCATTGCAGTAGAAAAACACCTACAACTTTTACCTCAGGTATTCAGTCTAGACTTACCTCAGGACCTTATAGACGCAGTCTCTGACGCAAAAGACAAAGCCGCTATAAGACAGGTAGGAATTGAATGGGCTATTGCACAGTCTAAAGAGCTCATGGCTGCCGGCGTACCCGTTTTGCATTATTACTCCATGGGTAAATCTAGTAATATAGAAGCCATAGCTGCTGAGGTGTTTTAAATTTTGCTCTAAAGCTGGGCAGTATTAATTCTATTATTCTCAGTTTTAAAATTAATTTTGCCGAAATTCCTTAATAAAAATAGCTTAAATGGTAGAATTCAAAAAAAATCAATGGAATTCATTGTGTTTTAAATATAATAATTACATTAGCTTTTTGTAAAAGAAAATATGACACTTAGCACAAATTTCTGGAACCGTTTTTACTTCTACTTCTATTTTAATAGAAGTACGGGGCTTTTCTAGGATATTGTGAACGATATACCTTATTAAGAGTCCCGCTGTTGCGGGATTTTTTTTTGATTAAAAATGAAAGAAAAAATGACAATAGCCATTCAAGGCATAAAGGGATCTAACCACCATCAGGTGGCCATAGATTGTTATGGTTCAGACCAGGAGATGCTTCCTTGTATGTCTTTTCCGGCATTGGTTCAGGAACTTATGGAGGGGCGTGCAGATAAGGGCATTATGGCTATTGAAAATTCTATTGCGGGTTCTATTATTCCAAACTACGCTTTGGTGTATAACCATCATTTACATATTATTGGAGAGTATTACTTAAATATTCATCACCACCTTATGGCCCTAGCGGGGCAAAGGATGGAAGATATTAAGGCGGTACATTCCCATCCTATGGCCCTATTGCAGTGTCATGAGTTTTTTAAAAAGCACCCGCACATTCAATTGGTAGAAGATGTAGATACTGCTGAAACTGCGCAGCGTATTCAATCTGGTCAGCTAAAAGGCATTGCGGCTATAGCACCTAAAGTTGCTGCTGGATTGTATGGCCTAGAAGTCTTGGCTTCTGACATACAGACCATTAAAAACAATGCCACCCGTTTTATTATAGTGAAAACCACCTCTAAGGAAATTCCTCAAGAGCGTATTAATAAAGCATCGCTTCGTTTCGTGTTAGATCACAAAAGGGGCAGTTTGGCTGCTGTGCTCAATGTGATGAGTGACTGCCATTTAAATTTAACAAAAATACAATCACTTCCAGTAATAGACCTTCCATGGAAGTACGCTTTTTTTGTAGACGTTACTTTTGATCAGTATGAAGACTATACCAAAGCAAGGGCTATTTTAGAAATAATGGCTACGGAGTTTAGGGTATTGGGAGAATATACAAATGCTAGAGAATTATGAAAACAGCCACACGTTTAAATACGGTACAAGAATACTACTTCTCTAGAAAGTTAAGAGAGGTTAGGGGCCTAATGGCAGCGGGAAAACCTATTATTAATATGGGTATTGGGAGTCCAGACTTGGCACCCGATCCTAAGGTTACCCAGGCTTTAATAGCTGCCACGGCCGCGGAGAATGCCCACCAGTATCAGTCCTATCAGGGACTGCCCGAGCTCAGAGAAGCTATGGCGTCTTTTTATAAAAGACAGTTTGGTGTTTCTTTAGACGCAGCCACAGAGATTTTGCCATTGATGGGTTCAAAAGAAGGGATCATGCACATTAGTATGGCCTTTTTAAACCCAGGAGATGGAGTGCTAATTCCAGATCCAGGATACCCTACCTATCAGTCAGTATCTGATTTGGTAGGCGCTAAGGTCATTCCTTACAGGCTTTCTATTGAGCACAATTGGTTGCCAGATATAGCCGCTTTGGAGCAGTTAGACCTCACTCAGGTGAAACTCATGTGGCTGTCTTACCCTCATATGCCTACTGGAGCAGTAGCTTCTGTAGCAGCACTTACCGAATTGGTGGCCTTTGCCAAAAAGCACGATATTCTTTTGGTCAATGACAACCCTTATAGTTTTATTTTAAACAAGGCGCCTCAGAGTATCTTATCCATTCCAGGCGCTAAAGGACATGTATTGGAGTTAAATTCTTTGAGTAAGACGTTTAATATGGCTGGCTGGCGTGTAGGAATGGTGTTGGGAGACGAAGCCATTATTAATGCGGTGCTGAAGGTGAAGAGTAATATGGATTCTGGGATGTTTTATCCAGTACAAAAGGGAGCCATAGCGGCATTGGAAGTTGCTGACGATTGGTATACAGCACTTAATAAAGTATATGAGGAGCGAAGGGCACTCACCTATGAGTTGGCAGACGCTTTAGGCTGTACTTACGATCCAAAGGCGGTGGGCTTATTTGTGTGGGCTAAATTACCAGAGGGCCTAACAGATGCAGAAGCTTTTATAGAGGCATTGTTACATGAAAAAGATTTATTTATTACCCCAGGAACCATTTTTGGAGCTGGCGGAGCAGGCTATGTTCGTTTTTCTCTTTGTGTAGACAAAACGATAATAAAAGAAGCTATTGAACGCGTGAAGAATTAAGTATGAAAGTAGTTTGTATCATAGGAGTTGGTTTAATTGGAGGTTCTTTTTCTAAAGACATCAAGGAACATTATCCTGAGGTGAAACGCATTGGGATTGACCAAAAGGAAGACTACTTAAAGGAAGCTTTGTCCTTGGGTGTGATAGATGAGATAGGGCGTTTAGAAGATGTGGCAAAGGCAGATATGGTGTTTATAGCTATTCCGGTAGACGCCACTTTAAAAGTGTTGCCGCTCGTATTGGATCATGTGTCTGCACATACTGTAGTAGTAGATGCCGGTTCCACAAAGGCCAGCTTGTGTGAGGCGGTTAAAGACCATCCCAACAGAAGAAATTACTTGGCAGCGCACCCCATTGCTGGGACAGAGTTCTCAGGACCATCGGCCGCGATAGCGGGCCTATTTAAAGGAAAGACACAGATTATCTGTGAAGTAGAACAAACGGCTTTTAAATTACAAGAAAAGGCCTTAGAGGTATTTCAAGCCTTGGGCATGCGTATTCGTTATATGAACGCTGCAGCGCATGATGTTCACATAGCTTATGTGTCTCATCTGTCACATATTAGCGCCTTTATGTTGGGAAAGACGGTCATGGAGAAAGAAGAAAATGAAAGAGATATCTTTGACATGGCAGGTAGTGGTTTTGAAAGTACGGTACGTCTGGCGAAAAGTTCCCCTGCCATGTGGGCACCTATATTTAAAGACAATAAAACAGCTGTGGTAGTGGCACTTTCAGAATACATAAAAAATTTAGAGCATTTTAAATCTTTGGTAGAAGCCAATGATTTTAATGGGCTGTACGCTCAAATGGAACAAACCAACAGAATTAAAGATATTTTAACTGGGCTTGCCCCTCAACATAAATAAGGCAAAAGCCTTTTAAAAACCTAACAAGATTAAATACATAAGTAATGGAGAATTCAAAAGAAATGAGAAACTGGTTAGATGCCATGAATTTAGATCATCCGCTTGTAATTGCAGGGCC
>JAQWTF010000072.1:0-3071 GCA_029242825.1 Flavobacteriaceae bacterium
AACATATCAGAGATAGAATACGAGTATTCTGCACCCCTTCCTTGAGCCAAGTAACCCAGGATGGTTTCCCCTGAAATGGCATCTGGTGTTCCGGCTCTTTCTACGGCTTGGTGAACCCATACTTTGTCTCCACTCATCCAAGTAGGATAAGCAAAGAATAAGAAAGCTCTGATGGTTAGTGCTGGATTTAAAATATTCATTCCAGTACCTCCAAAGACTTCTTTTCCAATCACAACACCAAATATCACAGCAACGGCTAACATCCATAATGGCGTGTCTACAGGTACAATTAGTGGCACTAACATTCCAGTAACCAAATACCCCTCTTCTACTTCGTGGCCTTTTATCACAGCAAAAACAAACTCTACTGCCAAACCTACTCCGTAAGAAACTACCACCAAAGGAAGAATCGTTAAGGCACCCATCCAGAAATTGTCAAAGGTGAGGAAGTTTCCCAAAATATCTAGGGTTCTTGGGGTTCCATTAGCTGCGTCAATTGCTGAATAATGTTGGTAACCTGCATTGAACATTCCAAAAAGCAACACAGGAATAAGAGCCGTAATGACCGTATTCATGGTTCTCTTTAAATCATCTGCTACCCTAACATGACCACCAGAATGGGTCGTTTCATTAGGGGTGTACAAGAAAGTGTGCAATGCATTAAAAGCAGGAGCAACCTTCTTCCCTTTTAATTGCTCTTTAATTTCGTGTAATTTGTTCTTAAAGCTCATATTAACCTATTTCTTTTTGTAAAAAGTCTAATCCTTCTCTTATGATCTGCTGGTGTGGTTGTTTTGAAATACACACAAACTCCGTTAAGGCAAAGTCCTCTGGTGCCACCTCGTATAAACCTAAGTTTTCCATTTCATCTAGATCTTTTACCATACAAGCTTTAAGCAATTGCAACGGATAAATATCTAATGGAAATACTTCTTCATAACCGCCGGTAACCACAAATGCCCTGTGCTCTCCATTGGTATTGGTGTCTAAATCGTATTTTTTCTTAGGAAACAGCCAAGAGAATGTCAATGCTCTGGTAGTAGAAACCTTATTGAAAACTGGCTTATTCCAACCAAAAAACTCATAATCATCTCCCTCTGGAAGTGCTACTACACAATTGTTTTTATAACCCAAATGAGCTTCAGAAGGGCATGTCTTTCCAGTGAGTACATCTCCATTTACCAGTCTAAAATTGTCTGAATTAATTCCGGCACTTTTTAATATTGGCGACAATTCTGCACCAATAAGCGCTGTAAAATATTGTGGGTTTTCTACTACCGAACCGCCTAAGGCAAAAGTTCTTGAAGCGTTAAAAATACCTGTTTCTAATAAGTTCCCTAAAATTAATAAATCTTGAGCCGCTACTGTCCATACCGCTTCTCCTTTATTAATAGGGTCTATCTTATTGATCTGTGTACCCACCAAACCAGCAGGGTGCGGACCAGATACCATATGTACCTCACAATCCTTCAGGCCTGCCATTGGAGCATTGTTACCAGAAACGGACACATGAACTTTACCTGCTGTAAGGGCTGCTAAAGCAGTCACTGCTTTTTGCAATAAAACCTCTTGCCCGGCAAGTACATAATCTAAATCTGCTGCTAGTGGCGCCGTGTTATGGGCTGAAACAAAAATAGCCTTTGGTGATTGTGATGGGTCTGCCACCACATCGTAAGGTCTTTGCTTTACAAAAGGCCAGAAGCCACTCGCCAGCAAGTAACTTTTAATCTCTTCTGAGGATGCTTTAGAAAGATCTAAAACAGCATGAGATACGGGTGATTGATCTGCTCCAGGGGTAACCGTCAAAGAAATAATTCTTCTTCTAGCACCACGCTCTACTGAGGTAAGCACACCGCTTACAGGAGAAACAACCTGAATGGCCTCGTTGTTTTTATCAAAAAACAAAGGCGCGCCAGCTTTGACCTCGCCACCTTCTTTAACAATGAGTTTGGGTGTTAAACCGTGAAAATCTTCTAATGAAATCTTATAAGTTGCACTTAGCTTGGTTGGATTGGTTTGTGTCTTTGCAGCACCTACCAATTTAATATCCAATCCTTTTTTAATTCGGATGTCTTTAGACATATGTTCAATAACCTTAGGTTAATAAAAATTCGGCACAAATTTACCACATAAAGGAAAGTTTTCATAATTATTAATGATAAATTTAAGAGATTCGTTTCATGGGTTTTAAAAAGACTCTTTTTGTTTATCTTTAGACCATAAAATACCCGCTAAATGCTTGTTTTACTTAAACATTTTAAATTTTTGGGCGCCATGCTACTCTTAGGATTTTGCATACCACTAAAAGCCCAAAGATTGGAAGAAGTGAGCCCTCCAGCCTCACTGAGGACAATTATTTTTAAAAGCGGTCAAGAAGACCAATTTCCTATTGTTAGACTTGGGGAAATCATTCGCCTACAATTCGACGACCTTCAGGCCAACGAAGAAGATTACTTTTTTAAAATTATACACTGCACTGCACAATGGATTCCTTCAGATTTACTAAAATCACAGTACTTAGATGGATTGGACAACCAGCGTATTATAGACCACAAAAATAGCTACAACACCTTGGTGCCTTATTCACACTTTAATTTGGAAATACCCAATGAAAATTTACGCCTAAAGCTGTCAGGGAATTATATGCTACAAGTCTTTAATACCTATGACGAGCTGCAGTTCTCGAGGCGATTTTTAGTCTACGAAGACTTAGTAGGAGTTCAAGCCGCTGTAAAAAGAAGTAGGTCTTTAGCCTCTCTAAACACCAGACAAACCTTAGAGTTCAGTTTAAACACCCAAAATATTGGGATAAACCAGCCTGAAAAGGAATTGGAAGTAGTGCTTCTTAAAAACTACCAATGGGATACGGAAATTAGTGGCGTTCAACCCCTGTACAACAACGGTAAAGTATTGGTATATGATTACGACCAACTGACCAGTTTCTGGGGAGGCAATGAATATCTGAATTTTGATACCAAGGACATGAGGGCTGCCACTGCAGCTATTCAAGAGGTTCATTTAGAAGACATATACGAGCACTACCTATACCCAAACACCCCAAGAAACAACAA
>JAQWTF010000081.1:0-4715 GCA_029242825.1 Flavobacteriaceae bacterium
CTGCCAAGTGATTGACCAATTGCCCTAAGCCTGTTCCCAGTACAATGCCCACTTCTGGACGGTCAAATCCTTTTTGTTTTAAATAGGCTATAGATTCTTCTAAGTGCTTTGGTATCATAATAAAGGAATAAAAGGTAAAAATACAGGAATTTCCGCTAGGTCTTCTACCGTATCTATGTCATTTTTTATTTGAAGCAATTGGTAAGTGTGGTCTATTTTTTCAAGACTCTTAGTAAGTACCTCTGCGGTGCTCCAGGGAATGTTTTTAAATAACTCAGGTTTCATTTGGCTGAGCCCTATGAGATAGTATCCGCCGTCTAAAGCGGGACCAAAAATCACCGTATTGCTGTCAAGGGCTTTAAAAGCCTTTTCAATATCACTGGCCTCTAAAGAGATTAAATCTGTTCCAATCAGCACTATTTTTTGATACCCTTTTTTAAATCCCGCTTCAAATGCAGCTTGCATTTTTTGGCCCAGATCTCCAGGGCGCTGAAGCTCTTTTTTAAAAATAGTGGAATCCCAACTGTCTTCATGGTCAATAAAATCCGTGTAAAACACTTCCTTATCTACCTTTAAGCTGCTGGTGGTTTGGGCGGTATGTTGCAGTAATATGCGGTAGACAGCAAGGGCATTTTCTGGGCCAATACCTTTAGCTAGTCTTGTTTTACAGCGGCCAAGTACCGGATTTTTAGCGAATATAATTAAGAGGTTCTCAGGCATGTTTTTTAAGAGTATTGAAGGGCTAAGGTCGTAAATCTGTAAATTAATAGGGAGTGTTTTAGAAAAAATCTATTTTTACACAAACAATTCATTCCTATGCGAAATTCAGCGATTTTCTTATTTCTTTTTTTAGTTTTGGGCAGCTGTAAAAATAGCAGTACCCCTACAGAATCTATGGCAACTTACGAGACCCCTTTATACCAAGAGCCGCACAGGCCTCAATACCACTTTACCCCAAGAGAAAAATGGATGAACGACCCCAATGGTTTGGTGTATTATAAGGGCGTGTATCATTTGTTTTATCAGTACTACCCAGAAGACATTGTTTGGGGACCTATGCATTGGGGGCATGCGACCTCTACAGACTTAGTGCATTGGGAACACAAGCCCATAGCCCTTTTTCCGGACCAACATGGGTATATATTTTCCGGATCTGCCGTGGTAGATTTTGAAAATACCTCAGGTCTTGGTACCAAAGAGAATCCAGCCATGATCGCTATTTTCACTTACCACCTCATGGAGGGAGAGAAGGCAGGAAAAACAGATTACCAAACTCAGGGAATTGCCTACAGTTTAGATGGAGGTGACAGCTGGGAAATGTATGCTAAAAACCCAGTCATAGGAAATCCAGGGATAAAAGATTTTAGAGATCCCAAAGTGTTTTGGAATGAAAAAACCAATGCCTGGACCATGCTTTTGGTGGCTGGTGATCATTTACAGATATGGGGTTCAAACAATTTAATTGATTGGGAAAAACAAAGTGAATTTGGAAAAGACCAGGGGGCCCATGGGGGTGTTTGGGAGTGTCCAGACTTGTTTTCTTTTACAGATCAAACCACTGGAACAGAAAAGTGGGTGTTGTTTATTAGCATTAACCCAGGCGCTCCCAATGGAGGGAGTGGCACACAGTATTTTGTAGGAGATTTTGATGGAAAAACATTTGTCTCTGACCAAAAAGAAGACCAATGGGTAGACTGGGGCACGGATAATTATGCCGGTGTGACCTACAACCATACCCCAGATGGCTCTAGATTATTTATTGGCTGGATGAGCAATTGGCTCTACGCTCAAAATACCCCCACAGAAAGATGGCGTAGCGCCATGACCCTCCCTAGGACCCTGTCTCTAAGAGAGGTTCAAGGGGTTCCCACGCTGTTTAGCACCCCAGCCCCGGTATGGGATGCTTTAGGCAATGACCACGAAGGAAAAGATGTTTCTATAGCCGCTGGGCAAAGCATAGTCACTTATTCAGAAGACCTCAATCAATCTAAAATAGATTTCATTTGGGATGGATCTGCTATGAGTCTCTCATTTGTCAATCAAAAGCAGGAGCACTTAAGTATTCATTTAGATCCAGAAAACCAGCAGATGTCCATAGACAGAAGTGCCAGTGGTTTGGTAGATTTCCAAGAAGATTTTAAAACCATTCAGACAGGGCCTATTGGAGATTTGCCCCCTAAAGATATTCCAGTAGCTATATTTTTAGACCAGTCCTCTGTAGAGATTTTCCTTAACAATGGCCAAAAAGTCATGACGGCACAGTTTTTTAACAGCCTTGCTTTTAACCAATTAAAAATTGAAAATAACACAGCGGAGACCCATGTGTACCGTGGATTGAAAATCACACCAATTCAAAGTATTTGGGGCGCTGAGTAAGTCTAGAAGTACCAAAACCAAAGCACTAAAGCTACTTTTTTAAGAATACCAAAGACCAGTAATCGTTTGGTGTTTTTGGTTAATATGGGCTTTTTCATAAAACAAAACAGTTGTTTTTTAACTAACTTCACTCAAATATAAACAAAATATAGACCAATGAATTACTGCAAGAAAAATCATATATACATTATCTTCTTTGTTTTGTTCTCGGGATTATTACAGGGGCAAAGCTTGGTGAACCCTATTATTTCGGATTTTGGAACCATTGGTGACGCACCCATGGCCACTGAAAAGCCAGACCCCAACATGGTGTATAATATTGTGGTAGATGTGGCTACAGGAGACGAAGATAAAAGCCAAGTTTTTTTCGCTTTAAATAACCTAGCACGACTCATGAACCTTCATGTAATGGGCGGAGTTCCCCCTGAACATCTCAATGTAGTTGTAGCCATTCACGGTTCCGCTATATGGTCTGTAATGAACGACCAGGCGTATACCAAACGATACGGAATTGCCAACCCGCACAGCCTATTATTTGAACAACTGTTGGCTCAGGGCGTAAAAATTGTCGTTTGTTCACAGTCAATGTTTAAAAGAAAAATTGCCCCAGAGGAATTAGCACCAGGACTAGAAATGGCCACTTCTGCACTTACCGTACTCACCACCTACCAACTCAAAGGCTATGCGCTCTTGCGCTTTTAATAATTTTTTTTTTGGCCTCCGGCCGATGCTTAATGAGGTGTTTTTATCCGAATTATCGGTTATAGCTAAATTATTTGGACCAATAATCCAACACCAAAACATCCTCTACATGACCATCCAATAAGGCTACAAAAGCCAAATGGTCAGGGTGAGGAAGGTAAGTAGCCCTGTCTGCTTCACTTTCAAAAGTCACAAAAAAGCAATGGGTAAACCCCTTGTCTAATCCTTCTGGACTATTGTTTAATCCCCATTCAAAATCCTTTATTTCTTTTATTTTAGTGGGTAAAGCGATAAAGGCGTCCTCTATTTTTTGAATATCAACTGCCTCAGAAGTCGCTTTAAATTTAAACAGTACAATATGGCGCAAGGTTTCATTCATATTATTAGTGATAGAGACGTTATTTTTAGCTTGCGTTGTCTTGTTGACACAACCAAAAAGTAGCAGGAAACCCAACAACAGTAAAAAAGTATTTTTCATCTGTTAAAGTTATTGTTTTTTAATTCATATTAAATTGAATAGGGGTGTTTTGTAGCCTATGCACTTAAAAATAGCTTCGTTTTTACAGGCTTCGCTGTTATCCTATCCAGGAGATCCCTTGCGCTGTTCCTTTGGCCCCTCTGCTGAAAACACAAAAGACCATTTGCTTCGCAAGCGGTCTTTTTTTTTAGTGTTTTAGTGACGCTATTCTGCTCAAAATAGACCACTTTTGTTGGGTAAAAACTTAACTATTATGAAATATTATCTAGGAAGTATTATAAATTTTGATTTCAAAAATTTAATGCCTCTCTCATTAATTTTTACGATGCTCGTATTTGTTTCATGTAAGGAAGAAGTCCATGCTAAAAAAGAGACAGAAAGTGATTTAATGGCAAAAATATATGCTGTTCAAGAACAAATTATGGCTCAAGGAAATATGACAGAGAATGAAGAACAGGCTTTGTTGAGCTTGTGCAGTATTGTTTCTCATGAAGATGGCTTAGCTGTTTTCACTACTGAAAATAGTGTTATTTTAAAAGATGTAGAGATGGTTCCTGTGTATAGTGGTTGTGAAGCACTATCTATAGATGAAACAAGGGAATGTTTTAAGAATAAAGTGTCCACATTTATAAAACGAGAGTTTAATATGAATGTAGCTAGGAGCTTAAATCTTTTAGAACCCAAGAAAGTAGAAGCATTTTTTATAATTAACGAAGAAGGCCTTTTGACAGGTTTGAAGGTTAGGGATTCAGATGTAGCTATTCAGGCAGAAATATTAAGAGTGTTTAGGAAAATACCTAGAATGAAACCAGCTGACCAAGATGGGAAAAACGTTTCGGTTTTATGTTCCTTAGTGTTAACGTATGGGGCCAAAATTGAAGCAGATATCACTTATATCCCTGAAAGGCCTGAGTGAGGATATGGCAGAATCTTAAAAACCAGCTTTTGACGCTTATAGAAATAAAAAAACCCACTCCTAGGAGTGGGTTTTGTGCTTTAAGTGGTGCCTCCAGGAATCGAACCAGGGACACATGGATTTTCAGTCCATTGCTCTACCAACTGAGCTAAGGCACCATGCTATTAAGCGGATGCAAATATAATTTCTAATTTAGGATATACAAACAAAAAGAGAAAAAAAGGCAATTGTTTTTTTAGATTT
>JAQWTF010000084.1:0-2264 GCA_029242825.1 Flavobacteriaceae bacterium
ACCAATTCAGGAAGCATTCTAAAAGCCACCACAACAAATACTGCTGCATTTAATGCCTTTAAGGCTTCAATGAATATGGGGTCTTTTAAATGGGGAGGTTGTAATAGCGTTAATTGATGTTTAAGTGCTACTTTTTTTACCTCAGATTCATGTAATTTTTTACCCCTTCCAGCTGGTTTGTCAGCCACCGTAACTACACCTACTATATTTTGTCCGTTTTCTACTAGTGTTTCTAAAATATGGGCTGCAAATCCTGGTGTTCCCATAAATACGATGGGCATATTATTTTTTGACATATTCATTTTGACTATTTATTTCAATGTGTCCTTCTTTTAAAAGGTTTTGAATGCTGTTTAACACCAATTCTTTGGGTTTTTCTAAGGTACTTACTAATTGTCTTGAAGTGAAATTATTCTCCTCTAAAAGTGATAATATAGCCTCACAAAGATCATTTAATAGGAGCTCTTGTGGGATGGTTTTTTGCTTACAATAATCGCATATGCCACATTCCTTTGATTTTTCATCAAAATAATCCAACAGAACTTTATTCCTACATTGGGTGGACTGAGTCACATAGGAAATCATGGCGTTGACTTTTTCGATTCTATCTTGATAGGTGTTTTCAATTCGTTCTGCGAAAGGTGCTAGGGTTCTCTCATCTTCTCTAGGTAGTAGGTACACTACTTTAAGATCTGTTGTGTATGCATCTAGCGCTATAAGGTGGTCTTTGTGTAATTGCTCTAAATCTCTCTGAATGTCTGCGATACTTTTAGCTGTTTTTTTGGATAAGAGATGAAGGTCAATTTTTGTGTCAAACTCAAAAAGACCCCCATAGGTTCTGGAAAGATTTAGAATTATTGGCTTCATTTTCTCATTGGAATCCATGTAATCATACAGCTGTTCTTTGGAACATACATACTTTATTGTAGTCCTTTTGTCAAAGTTTTCTTCTAATCGAATAATGCCAAATTGATCTAGAGTTTTTAAGGCGTTGTAAGTTTTAAGCGTCTTTAGCGCATATTGAGATACAAATCCATTAAAAGAAAATTGATAGGTTTGGTCGTTTCCCTCTCCATAGGGTATACGCAAAAAGGCATTTAATTTGCGGTACACCAACTGCACTTCTTTGAGCGCAGCCATGGGGTCTATGAATTGATTTTTAAGCTGAGTGACATCGGGCGTAGCCCAAAGAATTATTGCATTTGCTGGTTTTCCGTCTCTGCCAGCTCTTCCAGACTCTTGGTAGTAATTTTCTAGGCTTTCAGGAATTTGAAAATGAATTACATCACTTACATTACCTTTATCTATACCCATTCCAAAGGCATTTGTAGCGATCATTATTTTAGCGTGGTCTTTGATCCAATTGCTTAGAGCTGCTTCCCTTTCAATTTTTGAAAGCCCTCCGTGGTATGTGGCTACACCTAATCCTGCGCTATTTAATTCGTTAAACAGTACACCCACCATTCTTCTGCTATTGACATATACTATAACACTTTGGGAGGCTTTGAAACAAATCTCTTTGAGATAGTATCCTTTGTCTTCTACTTGTGTGACATGATAGGAGATATTATGCCTTAAAAAAGAAGCCTTGTGAATTTTCACCCCTTCTAAAGATAAATTGCTAACAATATCTTCTTGTACTTTCCTAGTTGCTGTCGCTGTTAGTGCAATCATTGGGGCATCTGTGATAGCTCTCAATGAAGTACATTTGAGATATGCTGGTCTAAAGTCATGCCCCCAACTAGAAATACAATGTGCCTCATCTACGGCAATGAGACTAATTTTCATTCTAGAAAGCCTTTCTAATACCATGGGTTGTTGCAATCTTTCTGGAGACATATATAAAAATTTCACTCCCCCATAATCACAGTTGTCTAGCAATTCAATGAGTCTGTCCCTTGAAATTCCAGCGGTGAGACCTATGGCTTTTATCCCTTGATTAGAAAGTCTATTCACCTGGTCTTGAATGAGCGCTATTAATGGAGAAATAACTACGCACAAACCTTCTAAGGCTAGTGCTGGAACTTGAAAGCACAAAGATTTCCCTCCGCCTGTTGGAAGAAGTGCCAGTACATCTGATCCAGCTAAAACATCTTTAATAATCTCTAATTGATTCTGTTTGAAAGTGTCGTAGCCCCAGAACTTTTTAAGAATCTCATAGGGGTCTTTAGCCATTGCTATATGTTTTCCAACACAAAAGAAATTCTGTTTTCTACAGTGTCTTTAGGTAAGATAATACTTTCGTAACCAAATCGGTCATAGGC
>JAQWTF010000102.1:0-3256 GCA_029242825.1 Flavobacteriaceae bacterium
TCTAAACGCGTAGCGGCTATGCTGCCTTTGGATTATGGAATTGAGTAGGGATTTTTATTTATCTTTACCCCAGTTGGTCCAAAAGACCCCCAATACAATCTTAAAAGACCAGCAATAGCTTTATAAAACACCCCATATTCCATGAAATACCTCCCCATTCCCAATAGTTTATACATTAAAAATCGTCAAAAGTTCACGGCTCAAATGATTCCAGGGAGTCTGGCGGTCTTTAATTCAAACGATATTTATCCGGTGTCTGCAGACAGCACACTGCCCTTTGCACAGCATTCAGATATCTTGTATTTGTCAGGGGCAGATCAGGAAGAAACCATTTTATTGCTCTTTCCACAGGCACTCAATCCAGCCCATAAAGAGATTCTTTTTGTTCGGGAGACCAATGAGCACATTGCCGTTTGGGAAGGTGCCAAATACACCAAAGAGAAAGCTACTGAGATTTCAGGAATCCAGACCATTATGTGGTTGTCGGACTTTGACAAGGTCTTTTTTGACCTCATGACAGAGGCCCATACTATCTATTTTAACACCAACGAACACTACCGTCAGGCAGTGGAAACCCAGACTCGAGAAGACCGTTTTATAGCCAAGTGCAAGGCGCAGTTTCCCGCCCACCAATGGCAAAAAAGTCAGCCCATTTTACAAGAGATCAGAGGGGTAAAAGAACCAGAGGAGATTGCTCAAATGCAAACCGCTTGTAATATTACCGAAAAAGGGATTCGCAGGCTTTTAGGGTTCATAAAACCAGGGGTTTGGGAATACGAGATAGAAGCAGAGTTGCTGCACGAATTTGTGCGCAACCGCTCCAAAGGCTTTGCCTACACCCCCATTATTGCCTCTGGCCCCAATGCCAATGTGCTGCATTATATAGAAAACAACCAGCAATGCAAGGCCGGAGATCTGATCCTGATGGATGTGGCGGCAGAATACGCCAATTACCGCTCAGACCTTACCAGAACTTTTCCGGTGAGTGGCCGTTTTACCGAGCGTCAGGCCGCCGTGTACAATGCCGTTTTACGCGTTAAAAACGCCGCCACCAAACTCCTAGTACCCGGAACGCTATGGGCAGAATACCACCAAGCAGTAGGCGTAATTATGACGGAAGAATTACTAGGCCTGGGTCTTTTAGACCCGGCCGATGTCCACAACCAAGACCCCCACAAACCCGCCTATAAAAAGTACTTCATGCACGGTACCAGCCACCATATTGGTTTGGACACCCATGATTACGGCGCACTCAAAACTCCCATGAAAGCCGGGATGGTCTTTACCGTAGAACCCGGAATTTATATTCCTGAAGAAGGTATGGGCATTCGCTTAGAAGACAATGTAGTGATTCAAGAACAAGGGGAACCGCTCAACCTCATGGCCCACATTCCTATTGAAATAGAGGAAATAGAGGCCCTAATGAACGGGGAGGGCTAATTTTAGTCTAAAAACCCCTCTGTAACAGCGGTTTTTTGAATGAATTCTTCAAAAGCCCTGTTTACCAATTGATTAAGTTTTAAGCCATTTTTCTGAGCCATAATAGCGAGAGTTTCGTGTTTCTCGGGAGTGGTTCTAATATTGAATACTCCTCTGTAAGATTTTAAAGGATTTTTATTCAAAGCCTTACAGGTTTCTAAATAGTCTTCTACAGCATCTTCAAAAGCTTTTTTTAAACCTGAAACCGAATCAGATTCATAACTGACCAAGTCATCTATTCCAATAAGCTTGCCATACAGACATTGATCTTCATCACTAAAACTAACAGTTCCAAGGTATTCCTTATATTTTAAAAGATTTTTCATTTTAAATGTGCAATTAGTTGTTTTATGACATAGGTTTTGACAAGGGGTGAGGGGTGTGGTTTATGAAGTGTAATGATTGCTCCAGCCTCATTTTTAAATTTTCTTCTCGAACCACTTGTTTTGCCACTTATTATTTCATGATAACCATAGTATTTTAAAATCTTAATCAATTCCAACCAACTTAGGTCTTTCGGAATGCTTTTAAACTTAAGCAGCAGTTTTTCTATTTGGCTCACAAACAAAGATACAAAAAATTTGCCACTAAAAAATAGTGGCATATGAAAGTGGTTTTGAACCCTGCCCTTTATTAGCAAAAAGTACTTATCTTAGGGGGTGAAAAATAACCCCAACCCCATGAAAAAACTACTTTTTGTTGCCCTTTTAGCCGCTGGATGGAGCGGTATAGCTCAGGATATAAACCCCACTACTGGGGTAGAAGTGCAGGCCAGTTTGCAGCAGCAGGCGGCCATGCAGGCCCGTTCGCTGGTTAAAAATATTCCCTTTACTCAAATAGGCCCTACTGTAATGAGTGGTCGTGTGGTAGATGTGGCCGTGAACCCAGACAAGCCGTCTGAGTTTTATGTGGGTTACGCCTCTGGAGGGCTTTGGTACACCAACAATAACGGGACTTCTTTTAGCCCTATTATGGACCAAGCGCCTACCCAGAATGTGGGCGATATTGCCGTAGATTGGGCCTCTGGCACTATATGGGTAGGGACCGGAGAAAACAATTCTTCCCGTTCTTCCTATGCCGGAATAGGACTCTTAAAATCTACGGATCAGGGGGCTACTTGGCAGCATATGGGTCTGGAAGACAGCCACCATATTGGCCGTATCCTGATCAATCCCAACAACCCACACGAAGTAGTGGTAGGGGTGCTAGGACATTTATACACCCCCAATGAAAATAGGGGCTTGTACAAGACCACAGACGGCGGTAAAAGCTGGACCAAAACATTACATATCTCTGACAGTGCGGGAATTATAGAAGTGGCGGCAGCACCAGAAGATTTTAATACCCTCTATGCGGCCAGCTGGGAAAAAGACCGCAAGGCCTGGCATTTTGAGGGCTCTGGAAACGGATCTGCCCTCTATAAAAGTACAGACGCAGGTAATACATGGACGCTGATTTCTACCCAAGACAGTGGTTTTCCCACAGGGGCCGGGGTAGGGCGTATTGGTCTAGCGGTCTACGACGCTCAGACGGTCTATGCCGTACACGACAGCCAGTTTAGAACCGAGGCCAAAAAAGATCCCAATGCCAGAAAATCAGACGCCCTGACCAAGGAAGATTTTAAGCAAATGGACGTGAAGGCTTTTATGAAACTTTCAGACGGCAAGCTAAATGAATACCTAAAATCCAATGGTTTTCAGGAAAAATATCGCGCTCAGAATGTGAAGCAATTGGTGCAGGCAGGTACGGTGAAGCCCGCAGATTTGGCTACCTATTT
>JAQWTF010000110.1:0-2350 GCA_029242825.1 Flavobacteriaceae bacterium
ACAGGTCGGGGTAGCGCTGTGATTACAGCAGACCTTGTAAGGGCCATTGAAAAAGGACAAATAAGGGGGGCCGGCTTAGACGTATTAGAATACGAAACTAGTGCTTTTGAAAGTTTTTTAAACGACAGCAATAAGCCAGAAGCCCTGCGGTATTTAATGGATAGCAATAAAGTTATTCTTAGCCCTCATGTTGCTGGTTGGACCCATGAAAGTCATGAGAAATTAGCCAAAACCGTAGTAGAAAAAATTGCTGCCCACTTTGGTATACCTGATTGAGCTGCAGACTCTGGCATATAGGGCTGAACTGAACACTTTGACATATCGGGCTAAACTACCCTAAGGAAGGTCTAAATTAATCTCTTCTGGGGGCACTCCAGCGGCCAGCTTGCGTTCTAGGTCTGCTTGAAACTCCTCCATTACAGGCTTCACTGTACTTTCTGGCAAGTCAGATATCTTAATATACATAAGGCCATCTACCGCATTATTAAACAGTGGGTCTACGTTAAAAGCAATCACCCTAGCATTTTGCTTAATGTATTTTTTAATCAATACTGGAAGTCTGAGGTTTCCTGGCTCCACCTCCTCAATCAGTTTATCAAATTTATTGAGATCAGATTGTGTTTCATCAAAAACAAAATCCTTGTCTGCGTCTTTTAATTTTACCTTAAATGCTTTTTTTGGCCTAATATATTGGGCTATATAAGGATCCCAATAATGTGACTTCATAAACTCAATCATGAGGGATTTCGAGAAATTAGAAAACTGATTGCTAATACTCACGCCTCCTATCAGGTATTTGTGTTCTGGAAAACGTAGGGTGGTATGAACAATTCCCTTCCAAAGCAAAAACAAAGGCATGGGTTTTTGTTGGTATTCTGCAACAATATATGCCCGACCCATTTCAATTGATTGTGACATAAGTTCGTGTAGTTCAGGCTCAAATCTAAAGAGGTCTTGAAGGTAAAATCCATCTATCCCTTTCTGGGCATAAATTTCAGAACCAAATCCCATTCTATACGCACCAACAATTTTTTGGGCCTCATTGTCCCATAAAAAAAGATGGTGATAATAGTGGTCAAAAGCATCTAAATCTACCGCTTTATTTGTACCCTCTCCAATGGCCCTAAAAGTCTCTTCTCGTTGGCGACCAATCTCCTGAAGGATATTGGGTATAGCGTTGGCCTTGGCCAAATAAACCTCGTAATTTCTACCCGAAAGCAATTGTGCATTGGCCTGCTTAATCGCTTCAATTTCTGCCACCAATAAAGAAGCAGACACGGCATTGGCAATAGCTTTTGGTGCCTTTGGAAGTTTTAAATTTGCCGCGCTTTTTAAGGTTTGTGGCAATTGATCCAATAAACTTTCTCTCTCATAAGCATTAGACAACATATAAGTTTTCCTCCTCAGCAATTCGGTATAAGACGCCAAGTCTAAGTGCTGTTTTTGAACAGCCACAGGGATGGGAGCTCCAATGCGTATCTTTATAGGCCTGTACTTTTGAGAGCTCAACTCTGAGGGGAGTTTAGCGGTTCTAAAAAGATCCCTCCAAGAGGCCAAACGGTAAAATAAGGCGGAATTTTTTGCATGAAAATAGATGGGAACTACGGGAACTTCAGCCTTTTGAATCAATTTCATTGCTGGAATCTCCCAAGGCTTGTCTACCATGATTTGTCCTTCCTTTACCGTAGAAACTTCTCCTGCAGGAAATATACCCAGCACATGGCCCTCTTTTAAGTGGCGCATAGCCTCTTTAAAACCCTTAAGGCTATTTTGGGCATCTTTATGGTTTTCGAAAGGATTAACTGGAAATATATTAGGTGCCATTGGTGCCACCCTATGCAGTAAAAAATTAGCCATGATTTTGTAATCTTCTCTGTAAAGAAGCATTATTTTCATGAGCAAAACACCGTCAATAGCACCAAGTGGATGGTTAGATACCGTAATAAAAGGGCCTGATTTAGGCAGTCTTTTAAAGTCCTCATTAGGTATTTCAAAATCTATTTGAAAATGCGCAATCACCGCATCTAAAAAATCTGGTCCAGAGAGCTGTTTGTTTTTGTCGTAAAATCTATTAATTGCTTGTATCCTAGTGAGTCTGAGTAACAAAGCACCTATGGCGTCACCCAAAAGACCGAAACGACTTAAACCCAATACCTTAGACACCTCCCTAGCAGACACTAGTCCCATATGACCTTACTTAAAAAAGGATTACTCCTTGAATGAACTACAAAGTAAAGATAGAAAAGTTTCCCTATTGCACCACTAACTGCAAGGTCTCTTTAGCCCTTTGCTCTAAAAGGATTGCTTTACCTTTCTGCAGGCTTTCTATGGCTTCTGAATTAAAATGACG
>JAQWTF010000116.1:0-1972 GCA_029242825.1 Flavobacteriaceae bacterium
GGCTTGCCCCTCAACATAAATAAGGCAAAAGCCTTTTAAAAACCTAACAAGATTAAATACATAAGTAATGGAGAATTCAAAAGAAATGAGAAACTGGTTAGATGCCATGAATTTAGATCATCCGCTTGTAATTGCAGGGCCTTGTAGCGCTGAAACGGAAGAGCAAGTATTAAAAATTGCACATGAGTTGAAAGACACGGATGTCAATTATTTTAGAGCCGGGATTTGGAAGCCTCGTACTAAGCCAGGTATGTTTGAAGGGGTAGGTGCTTTAGGTTTAAAGTGGTTGCAAAAAGTAAAAAAAGAAACAGGTTTAAAAACGGCTACTGAGGTGGCTAATAAAGCACATGTAGAATTGGCTTTGGAGCACGATGTAGATCTGTTATGGATTGGTGCGCGTTCTACGGTGAGCCCTTTTATTATTCAAGAAATTGCAGACGCCCTAGAGGGAACGGATAAAATTGTATTGGTGAAAAACCCAGTAAATCCAGATTTAGCCCTTTGGTTAGGAGCAGTGGAGCGTTTGGCCAATGCCAATATTAAAAATTTAGGGGTTATTCACAGAGGGTTTTCTACCTATGAGAAAACAAAGTACAGAAATATTCCGGAATGGCAAATTGCGATTGAATTACAGCAGAAATTTCCAGATTTGCCTATCATTAATGATCCTTCTCACATTACTGGGAAGCGTGATATGATTTTTGATGTTTCGCAGACTGCTTTGGATTTAAATTTTGACGGTCTTATGATTGAGACGCATTTTGATCCTGACAATGCTTGGAGTGATGCCGCACAGCAGGTTACCCCAACCTCTTTGGTTCAGATCATGAAAGACCTTAAGATTAGAAAAGAGTCTTCTGCTGAAACAGATTACAATGTGGAGTTAAACACCTTAAGGGCTCAAATAGATGTGATTGACAACCAGCTTATTGAGACCCTTTCAAAAAGAATGAAAGTGGCAGATGCTATAGGAGGCATTAAAAAATCTCAAAATGTGGCGGTCTTACAAAGCAACCGTTGGAATGAGATTTTAGGTAAAATGATTTTAGAAGGGGAGTCCAAAGGGCTTAGTGAAGAGTTTGTTTTAAAAATGTTTAAAGCCATTCACCAAGAGTCTATTAACCACCAAGAGAAAATCTTAAAGGCCTAAGCTGTAACATATCCTTAAAACACTTGTCTTTATTAGGTAATGATTTAATAACTTGCAGCCTCTGGTTGTGAAAAACAAAACCTATGAAAAAATATATTGTTTTAGTGACATTTCTTTGCGGATTCCTTGCCATGGGGCAGGGCGTTTTAGAAAGAAATGTGGGAGATTTTCACGAAATTAAAGTGTATGATTTAATTGCAGTAAACCTCATTAAATCTAACGATAATAAGGTCTTGATTAAGGGATCTCATGCGAGTGACATTCAATTGGTCAATAAGGATGGGGTCCTAAAGGTGCGTATGATGTTGGAAAAGAAATTCCAAGGAGAGAACACTTTCGTAGAAGTCTATTACAAAGAATTAGATGTGATAGATGGGAATGAAGGGGCTCGCATTACAGCCAATGAATTAATATCTCAAACCTCCTTAAACTTAAGAGTTCAAGAGGGCGCGGTGATAAGCTTGGGACTTGAGGTAGATTATTTGTCTACTAAAGCTGTCACTGGCGGTGTCATAGAAGCGACCGGGATGGTAGATGTTCACGACGTTAATATGAATACCGGCGCAATTTTAAGGGCAAAAGAACTCAAGAGTAGTATTACAAATATTAAAGTAACTGCTGGGGGAGATGCAGCCATTTTTGCTACAAAAAGAGTAGACGTCAATGTAAGGGCTGGGGGAGATGTAGATGTGTATGGAAACCCCAAAGAAGTGACTAAAAAACAATTTGCAGGAGGTAGGATCCGTTTTAGATCTTAATAGGAATCATTTATGAGGGGAACCGTTTATAAATCCACAGGAAGCTGGTATACCGTTAAAGGTA
>JAQWTF010000122.1:0-2437 GCA_029242825.1 Flavobacteriaceae bacterium
AAAGAGGGGATTGTACATTACCATGGGCCTATTTTTAACAGAGAAACTTCTAACAAGTACTATCAGGCATTGCTCAATGAGATTGCCTGGGCCCCTGATGAGGCCATGATATTCGGAAAGCGAATTATTACAAAACGAAAGGTCGCCTGGTATGCAGAAAAAGCATATGCCTATACCTATTCTAAAATAACCAAAACAGCCTTGGTATGGACCCCACTGTTGTTGGAGATTAAAGAGGCCGTAGAAAAAGCTTCTGGAGAAACCTATAATGCCTGCCTTTTAAATTTATACCACAATGGCAGTGAGGGTATGGCATGGCATAGTGACGGAGAAAAAGACCTCAAAAAAAATGGTGCCATTGCTTCCGTTAGTTTTGGTGCGGAGCGAAAATTCGCTTTTAAACACAAAGAAGATAAAACAGTCGTGAACATGCCCCTAGCCCACGGAAGCCTTCTGGTCATGAAAGACACTACTCAAACCCATTGGCTCCACCGGCTCCCCCCTACTAAAAAAGTCCAAAGCCCCAGGATAAACCTCACCTTTAGAACCATTGTAAGGAAATAACTACACCGATTAGAACTAGAGATACTGGTTTAGAATAGCTTTTAAATCATGGGCAGAATATACCCCAGATTGCCTCCAGAGTTGCTCACCAGATTTAAAAATCATAAGCGTAGGAACACCCCTTACTTGGTATTTTGCCGCTACCCCCGGATTCTTATCAACATCAATTTTCACAATAGACACTTGTTCTCCCATCTGCTTTTTTAAATCATCTAAAATAGGACTCATTGCCTTACAAGGACCACACCAAGTAGCAAAAAAGTCTATTAAAACAGGGGTGTCTTTATTGATAATATCTGAAAAACTGGCCATAAAAAAGGGTGTTAATTAAAAACAAAAATAAGGAAATGCTTAGATTTAAAATGTAACCCAAGTCACATGGGTTTAAATTAATATCTTTGGGAAAAACCCAAAGTTTGACAGCACTTCTTCGCAGGACCCTAAGCGCCTATCCCATTCTCAGTTTAATAGTCTCTTTTCAGCTGCTCAGACTAGCTATACTCCCCTTTATGGGGCTTATGCCACAAGACGCCTATTACTATTTCTATGGCCAGCACTTAGATTGGTCCTATTTTGACCATCCCGGCATGATCGGTTATTTACTCAGAGCTGCCACAGATCTATTTGGAAGTACAGTCACGGTCGTGAAAATGACAGATTTCACAGTGAGTTCACTCTCCATTTGGGTGTTTTACAGCCTGTCCAAGAATTTTTTATCTCGCGAAAAATTATGGATAGCCATGCTACTGGCCAGTAGCTCCATCCTATGGAGCATGCTCAGCTTAAATTCCACCCCAGATGTACCCTTAGTGCTTTTTTGGAGTTTGAGTTTATGGAGTTTAGAAAAAGCCCTTTTTAAAGCGACATTCCACCATTGGCTTTTGGCGGGGATATGGATGGGCTTGGCCTTTAACAGCAAGTACACGGCTGTTTTATTGCCCTTCGGGCTGATGCTTTTTTTACTCCTCTCCCCCACCCAAAGAAAGCACCTCTTAAAACCCGGTCCATGGCTCTCTCTAATTCTTTTTGCTGCAGTGGCTTATCCGGTCTATTATTGGAATGCGCAGAACGATTTTGTTTCTTTTGCCTTCCAATCTACCGGAAGATCTAGTTCCGTGAGTGATTTTGGTTTTAAGCCAAAATTATTGGGCGGGTTTATAGCCACCCAAATGGCTTTGGTATTTCCTGCGGCATTCTTAACCCTCATAGTGCTTTGCTATAAATACCTAAAAAGAATCGTTATGAGTTGGAAGCTTCCCTCAGACAAAACCTTGTTTTTAGGGGCATTTTTCCTCCCTACTTTCTTGGGCTTTATGCTCTTGTCTCCTTTTTATTGGATTAAAATCAACTGGTTGGTCCCCAGTTACATCTCTGGATTTATACTGCTCGCCTATTTCTTTAAACGCAAATGGGTGCGCTCACAAATTATTATCTCCATAGTCATACACTTATTGATACTCATAGAACTAACTACTTATATAGTTCCCATTCGCTCAGACGACACCTGGTGGGGCTGGGAAGCCTTATCTGAGGAAGTAAACGAATTAAGAACCAATTATCCAGACCATTTTTTCTTCTCTACAGACAATTATAAAACCGCAGCCGTGCTTAGGTTTTATCAAGATACTCCCACCTACAGCACCAATGTGATAGGAGAAAATGGCTTACAATTTGGCATATTAGATCCTGATCTTAGCTTTTTAGAAGGACAAAATGCCATCCTTATAGATTCAGACACCCGCTTTAAGAATGAAACGCCCCCTGAGACCCCTCCAGAAAAAGTAAGGCCCTTTTTTCAAGAAATCCAGGTGCTCCCTCCCATTATACTCAGAGACAAACAAGGCAAAGCCATTCGAAAATTCAATGTCTTTGC
>JAQWTF010000125.1:0-2062 GCA_029242825.1 Flavobacteriaceae bacterium
CCAAAGAAGCCTCTGCAGCTGCTATAGCTTTTTTGACCATACCAGCTTTAGCATATAATAAAGACTGTTGTCTCAATTGCCAAAAAGCAGGTTTTTCAATCTGTGCCATGGCAGTGTCCATATATGCCAAAGCTTGTTTTAGATCCTTATCTGCAGATAATAAATACACTGCAGCAGTATAGTAATCATTTGCAGTGGGCGCTTGATTTAATGTCTTTTCAATGGAGTTCATCACCATCTGATCCGTGGGAACACTAAATGGCACTGCCAATAGCGTATTTTCCCAGTGAATTTCTAGATAGGCCCCGTTAAGGGAAATTTCATTAATGTTCATTGAAAAAGAAGTCATGGTTCTTTCTGTTTGCTGAGGAATTATTGTAGCTGTAGCCACAACTAATGATGTATCCCAAACAGCTGGCGCACCCCAATTATCGTTTTTACGGTATAAAAATACCTCCCATTGGCTTGGAGCTGGCTTAGTAAATACAGCATAAGTTCCCGCTTCTAGTGTAGTCCCACCAAATTCAAAAGGAGTATTCACAGCAAAAGTACTGTTTGCATTGGCGCCTGTTCTCCATATGGCATTATAAGGAACTAAATTACCCATGACTTTTCTTCCCCTCATGGCAGGTCTGGAATAATTCAGGGTCACCTCACTTAAGCCAACGGTTTGATTAAGGCTTACTGAAGGACTTGGCTGCGGTGCAACGATTTGAGAAAACCCTTCAAGAGAGGTAATCATCAATAATAAAAGGAGTATTCTTTTCATGATATTATATTTATGTTCAATCCAAATGATTGTCAAAGATAGCGATAAACGAAGGAATAAATAGCTGAAAATGTTTAACGTAAATTACTTTATAGTTAAACAAAATTGTATCTTTGTTTTAAACATATTTTAGACCTATGCAATTATACCAATTACACGCAAAACAATGTATTAAAACGGATATACAGACTGCTTGGGAATTCTTGTCAGACCCTAAAAACCTTCAGAGAATTACGCCTGAAGCCATGGGGTTTAACATCCTAGCTGGTGCAGACAGAAAAATGTTTCCAGGCCAAGTCATTCATTACACCGTAAGCCCTTTTCCAGGAGTTACCACCAAATGGGTCACTGAGATAACACATGTAGAAAACGGAAAGTACTTTGTAGACGAACAACGTTTTGGCCCTTACGCTTTATGGCACCACAAACATTTTATTAAAGAAATTGAGGGCGGTGTAGAAATGGAAGATATAATTGATTACAAAATTCCTTTTGGAATTTTAGGTCAAATGGTGCACCCCATCTTAGTTAAGCCTCAGTTAAAAAAGATATTTGCACACAGAGAAAAAGCACTTAAAGAATTATTTGGTCAATTACCTACCCCAACAACCCTAAGTTTAAAAAAGATTTAATTATGAAAAATATTGTTATTATAGGAGGCTCTCATGGCATTGGACTTGAAACAGTAAAAATATTGTCTCAAGACCACCAAATACATTTATTCTCAAGAACTGCTCCAGAAGTTTCATTGCCACATGTAAACCACAACGTATTTGATGTGCTTACAGACGCCTTTCCTATAGACCAAATCAATACACCCATAGATGGATTTGTATACTGTCCGGGCTCAATAAACTTAAAACCGCTTAAAATGCTTTCTAACGAAGCATTCAGAGCAGACATGGAAATAAATTTCTTTGCTATGTTACCTATTGTTCAGGCCATTATGCCAAAAATGAACGAAGGAAGTAGTATGGTATTTTACAGCACTGTAGCAGTAGCTATGGGTATGCCCTTTCATGCCAGTATAGCAGCTGCTAAAGGAGCTGTTGAAGGTTTTGTGAAGTCTATTGCCGCAGAGAATGCACCTAAGCTAAGGGTGAATTGTATTGCACCATCATTAACCAATACCCCATTGGCTGGACGTTTATTAAACAACGATAAGAAAAAAGAGATGATGGATGCAAGGCACCCTTTAAAAAGAGTGGGTACAGCCAATGATATTGCTGAAATGACTGCATTTTTACTCTCAGACAAAAGTAGCTGGATGAGTGGACAAATCATTGGATTAGA
>JAQWTF010000132.1:0-2406 GCA_029242825.1 Flavobacteriaceae bacterium
TTTGCGGCCAAAATTAACGTGGGTTACCTCAAAGGGACTGACTGGGTAGCTAATAATGTTACAGACAAGAGAAACAACGGATTCACCAGAGATAACTTAGATTATGACGGAATTAACGTGTATGGAGATGAGGTTTCCACAAACATTAAAGGTGTTGCAGTAGCTTTAGAGGCTATGGGTGTGCTTCCTGCGGGAGCAAACGCTTTAGTGCCTTCTGTTGTGGTGTCTAGACCTGGTTATATGGAAAGCGATTTAACCAATTACAATGCGGAGAGTTTAAAAGCAGACTGGGGACTATACTTCAGGCCTTTTGCCAACGACTTTGAAATTCAATACGTTGGAAAGTACGGAACAGGAAATACCATTTACCAAGGGACCAACCGTTACAACATTAAGAACTTTATGCAACAGCAGCACAAAATCGAAGTGCGTAACGACAACTTTTTTGTAAGAGGTTATGTGGTAGCAGACGATGCTGGGGATTCCTACGACATGGTGTTTACTGGAATTAACATTAACCGTGCTTGGAAAGCTGACAATACATGGTTTGGAGAGTATGTGGGGAACTATGCTTTAGCTACCCTTGCTGGCGCTTCAAATGAAGCAGCTCACGCAGCTGGTTTAGCGGCTGCGCAAACTGGGCGTTTTGAACCAGGAACAGCAGGTTTTCAAGCAGCTTTTGATAAAAGTGTTAGTGACCCAAATTTATCAACTGGATCTAAATTTCAAGATGCATCTAAATACTATCATGCAGACGCCAACTACAACTTTAGTCATCTAATTGACTTTGCAGATATTCAAATTGGAGGCTCTTTTAGAAGATACAATTTAAATTCCTCAGGGACTATTTATACTGATAGCGAAGGCACTATTTCATATAATGAACTTGGGATTTATTCTCAAATCCAAGAGAATATTGATATGGGTAATGAATCTTCATTAAAACTGACTGGTTCTGTTCGTTATGACAAATCTGAATTGTATGATGGCTTCTTCTCGCCAAGATTATCTGCAGCCTATTTCTTAAATAGTAACCACAACATACGTTTCTCTTTGCAAAAAGGGTTTAGAAACCCAACCACCCAAGATTTATTTATTGGTTTAGATGCAGGTAGGGCTATTTTAGTAGGTTCCGCAGCAGACAACTTAGACCGTTACTCAAGAAATTTCGCAGTAAGTGGAACCGCTCAAAGCTTATATGGGCAACCAGCTACAATTACACAAACAGGTAGGGCAGCCTATGAGAACTCCTATACGGCTAGTTCTGTTCAGGCATTATCTGCTACAGGGAATCCTGGAGTTTTACAAGTGTCTAATCCTGATTTGGTGAAGCCAGAGCAGGTGACTTCTATGGAGGTGGGCTACAGAGGTAAAATAGGCAATGTAACTTTAGATATGAGTGCTTATTACAACCAATACAGCGACTTTATATCTGGGGAGAATGTGATTGCACCATTTTATGGAAAAGTGGGAGATAATAGTTTGTCTGTTGCAGCGATTGCTGCAGGAGATTATCAAGTTTACCAAGCGTATACCAACTCACCGGTAGATGTGAATTCTTATGGTGCGTCTGGTATGTTAACTGCCAAAGTGCTTAAGAAGTTTGACTTTACAGCGAACTACACCTTTACCAAGCAAGATTTTGACAGAACCCTTTATCCAGATTTTAGAACCAACTTTAACACGCCAGAGCACAAAGTGAAAGCGAGTTTTGGCTCTACTGAATTGGTAGATAATTTTGGATTTAATGTGGCTTGGAGATGGAGTGATGATTATTTCTGGGAAGCGGCCTTTGGAGACGGAGAAGTGCCTTCTTTCTCTACTATAGATGCTCAAATAAACTATACCATTCCAAGTTTAAAGTCTACTTTAAAATTAGGTGCAGCTAATTTAGGCGGCTACGATTACTTTACAGCCTTTGGAACTGGACTTATAGGTTCTCAGTACTACCTTTCATTAACCATTAACAACTAATCGATCATGCAAAAGATATCTATATATATAAAGAAATATATTCCTTACGTATTAGGGGTGGCTCTATTGGTTTCTTGTGAGCAAGACGCTATTGAAGGACCAGAACCAGCGGCACCGTTACCTGCTTTAAGCGCAGGAAGTTTAGATTTAAGCAAATATGTTTCTCTTGGGAATTCGTTGACTGCAGGTTATACAGACGGCGCGCTTTTTAAGGCGTCTCAGCAAATGTCTATGCCAAATTTATTGGCCCAAAAATTCGCTAAAGCAGGTGGAGGCACTTTCTCTCAACCCATGATGAACGACAACAATGGAGGTCTTTTATTGGCTGGAAATATGATTGCAGGCCCAAGATTATTTTTCAATGGAGCAGGTCCAGCCTCACTATTAACAGCCAATCCAGCAGCAACACCAACTACTGATATAGCGACTAAT
>JAQWTF010000030.1:0-5639 GCA_029242825.1 Flavobacteriaceae bacterium
ATGCGTCTTAATGAGCTGGTCAAACCAATCATAACGAAGTGTTCTAGCCCCCATTTGAATAGAAACCTTATGTGCTTTTACATATGCATTAGTGTCAAAACTTGTTTGGAAGACTGGCACGTCTAATTCAAGACCTAAATCGGTTACAAATTGGGCATCGGCTGCGGAAGCAGCCCCGCGTAAATTGAAATTACAATGAGCCAAAGCAAATGACAGCCCACACTGAGCACACAAATGGGCCAATACCACTGAATCTACCCCACCACTGCAAGCCAATAAAAATGGACTCGTTGTAAGCTCCTTAAATTGGGCATTTAAATGATTTTTAAAAGCGGTAATCACGAGAACTAATTTATTGGGTTTAACGTGTTTATATTTGCTACTTTTGAATGGTAAAGATACCCTTAATTTTGGAGTTAGCCCTTATGGAGCAAAAGCGATTACATTTTATAGACGCCATTAGAGCTTGGGCTATACTCATGATGCTGCAAGGCCATTTTATAGATGGATTACTCGCCCCTCAATTCAGAGATATAGATCAGAACTGGTTTCAAATTTGGACTTATTTTAGGGGCATTACTGCACCGGTGTTTTTTACCGCGTCGGGATTGATATTCACCTATCTTTTATTTAAAAACACCCAGACAGATTACGTCAATAAAAGAATTAAAAAAGGCTTGAAAAGAGGGCTGCAACTAATGGTTCTAGGGTATTTATTGCGACTCAATATCCAGGGGCTCCTAAATGGGCATATTTATCCAAGTTTCTTTTATGTAGATGTATTGCACTGTATTGGCTTGGCCATTCTAATGCTCATTTTTACCTATAAATTAGTAGGCCGTTGGTCCAGTAGGGTATTTACTTTTGTTGTCTTTGTATTAGCAACGCTTATTTTTAGCGTTGAACCCTGGTTTAAAAGTTTGGATTGGTCCAATTGGCCAGTAGCCTTAAGCCATTATTTTACCCGTGAAAAAGGATCTTTATTCACCTTTATTCCCTGGGTAGGCTATAGCTTCTATGGGGCATTTATAGCCGTAATTTTAGTGAAGCTAAGCCATAAAAAAATGTTTTATCCCATCGCTATAATGGTCTTATTTATTTTGGGCACTTGGCTAAAATATGACTCTTCCAGATTTTTCATATGGCTAGATGATCAATTTGACTTAAAGGTGTTAGGGGCTGTTGCTTTTAACAATTACCTCTTCATCAGACTCGGAGATGTGTTATGGGTTCTAGCTGTTTTCATGCTAGGAAGGCATTTGGTTCAATACAAACCAATTTTAGCTATAGGACAAAACACCTTAAGCATTTACGTCATTCACGCGATAATTTTATACGGAAGCTTCCATGGCTTTGGTCTGTATAAATTTTTTAAAAAATCACTTAGTGTTTCCGAAGCTTTTTCTGGAGCACTTATTTTCATTGTGTGCTGTGTGAGTGTATCATTCTTTTACGAGCGCAAAAAGGGATTGGTGAAAGATTATATTTCTCGTATATTTAAAAAAAATTAAGTTATGAATGAAAAGACATCGGGACCTGTTGAGGTTCGCTTAGAAAAAGATAAAAATTACGGATGGTGCACCTGCGGTCATACTGAAAACGAACCTTTTTGTGATGGTTCTCATAGAAAAAATAACGCTACACCTTCCTTGAAATTTAGTGTTTCTGAAGAAAAAACTGCCTTTTTATGTAGCTGTAAAAAAACATCAAACCCACCTTATTGTGACGGCAGTCATAACGGTTAATGTAGAATAATAAGCGTCATAGTAATAAAAAAAGCCCGCTATTAGCGGGCTTTTTTTTTGTGCCAAAACTATATTATATGTGCAATGCCCTATCTTCTGTAGCGGCTAAGGCAGCTTCCTTAATGGCTTCTGCGAAAGTAGGGTGTGCATGAGACATTCTTGAAATATCTTCAGCAGATGCTCTGAATTCCATGGCTACTACAGCTTCTGCAATAAGATCTGCACATCTAGCACCTATCATATGCACCCCCAAAACCTCATCGGTTTCTTTGTGTGCCAATATTTTTACAAAACCATCTAAATCCATACTTGCTCTAGATCTTCCAAGAGCCCTCATGGGAAATTGACCCACTTTATAAGGCGTGTCACTTTCTTTTAATTGCTCTTCTGTTTTTCCAACAGCAGCAACTTCTGGCCAAGTGTACACAACTCCAGGAATCAGGTTGTAATCAATATGAGGCTTTTGGCCTGCTATAATCTCAGCTACCATGGCACCTTCTTCTTCTGCTTTATGGGCTAGCATTGCACCAGCAACAACATCCCCAATAGCGTATATATGTGGTGTGGCAGTTTGTAAATGACTGTTAGTAACAATCCTACCTCTTTCATCGAGATTAACCCCTGCAGCTGCAGCATTTAAACCAGCCGTATAAGGGCTTCTGCCCACTGCAACCAAACAATAATCTGCCTCTAATACTACTTCTGCACCTTTTTTATCGTTGGCTTTAACAATGACAAGATCTCCTTTTCGAGTGACTTCTTTTACTCCGTGGGACAAAAGAAATTTCACTTTCTGTTTTTTCATCACTTTAGTGAGCTCTTTTGAAAGTGCCGCATCCATAGAAGGAATAATACGGTCTGCATACTCCACTACGGTTACCTCTGCACCCAACCTCTTGTACACCTGTCCTAATTCGAGACCAATGACACCTCCACCAATAACCACTAAATGCTTTGGAATTTCTGGGAGAGACAAGGCCTCTGTAGAGGTAATAATACGCTCTTTGTCTTGGGTAATAAAAGGCAATTGACTGGGTTTTGATCCAGTAGCAATAATGGTGTTCTTTGCAGAAATGTCTGTGGTTTTTCCATCATTGTCCTTGACAGCAATGGTATGCGCATCTTTAAAACTACCGAAACCGTGAAGTACCGTAATTTTATTTTTATCCATTAGAAACTCAATCCCTTTGGTTGTTTGTGCTACAACACTGTCTTTTCTGGCAACCATTTTAGAGAGATTGGCAATAATTTCTCCTGGAATTTCAATACCGTGAGTGTCAAAATGTTTTGTAGCGTCTTCATAGTGGTGAGAAGAATCTAACAAAGCTTTAGAAGGAATACAACCTACGTTTAAACAGGTTCCCCCTAAGGTATTATATTTTTCTATCAAAGCCGTTTTAAGGCCTAATTGTGCACAGCGAATTGCTGCTACATAACCTCCAGGTCCTGAACCTATCACAGCTACATCAAAAGCATCCATATTTTTTATTTTTTGTAAACTCAAACAAAATTACCACATAAGTTTTAGCTTACAAAGGTATATGTGCAGTATCTTTTATCTCACTAATCACAAAGGCACTTTGGGTACTCCCAATAGCTGAAATAGTCGTGAGTTTACCTACCATAAAATCCCTATAAGCAGCCATGTCTTCTAAATGAATTTTCAATAAATAATCATATTCTCCAGCGATATGAAAACAACTTACCACGGCTTCTAAACGGGCAATTTCTCTCTCAAATTGGAGGACCATATCTTTAGAGTGTTGCTGCAATTTAACATGGCAAAATGCCACAAAATTCTTGTTTAGTTTTGACTTATCTAAAACGGCAACATAGCTAGATATAATTCCTGATCGCTCTAGTTTTTTAATGCGTTCATAAATGGCGGTATTAGACAATCCAAGTTGGTTTGCATAGTACTTATTGGGTTTTTTACTGTCTTCTTGAAGCAGCTTCAATAGGCTTTTGTCAATAGAATCTATCATTTTTAGAACATTTTAAAGGCAAAATTATAATTTAAACAATTAAAAAGATTTATTTTCTAATAAAATTACATTTTTAAGATAAATGATCTGTTATTATAAATTTGAATTGTTAATATTCAATTACAATAGTAGATTTACTGAAATTAATCTTTATGAAAACTTCAAAATCTGGTGCAGCATCTATTTTATCTCAACTTAATACTGGTGCCCATAGTGGTGTAAACCCTTCTATTTCAGATAGCAGTACCTATGTGTTTAACACAGCCAAGGATATGTCGGATACTTTTGAAGGCACCAAAGAAGGTTGTTTTCTATACAGCAGACACAGTACACCTTCCAACAATATGCTAGCCAGTAGTTTAGCTATAATGGAAGGAAGTGAAGCTGCCCATGTATTTGGCAGTGGAATGGGTGCAATTACAGCTGTATTATTTCAGTTATGTACTGCAGAAGACCATATTGTAAGTAGTAGAACCATTTACGGAGGTACCTATGCCCTATTAAAAAACTTTATGCCTAAATACGGCGTACAAACCAGTTTTGTAGACACAACTGACCTCAAAGCTGTAACAGCTGCCATTACCCCTAAAACAAAAGTTTTATACTGTGAGGCAATGAGTAATCCGCTTTTAGAAATTAGTGATATTGAGGCGCTGGCAGCAATAGCTCAAAAATACCAGCTCACTCTAGTGGTAGATAATACCTTTACCCCGTTAATGATCACTCCACTAAAACATGGTGCTCACATTGTCATACACAGTCTCACGAAATTTATTAACGGTACCTCAGATGCAGTCGCTGGCGTGGTTTGTGCTACAGAAGATTTCTGTAACTCCCTGAGAGATGTCAATCAAGGGGCAGCCATGCTCTTTGGAAGCACACTAGATAGCCAAAGGGCCGCTTCAATCCATAAAAATTTAAAAACACTTCCTATAAGAATGGCCAAACATTCTGAAAACGCCTACTGTATTGCCCGAGGGCTTCAGCAAGCAGGCTTTAAAGTAATGTATCCTGGACTAGACGGCCATAGAGGAAAGCACACCCTTGAAAAACAATTGGAACCAGGTTTTGGGTATGGTGGATTAATGACCTTAGACGCCGGTAGTCTCGAAAAAGCAAATGCTTTAATGGAAGCCATGCAAGATGCTGGCGTAGGATACTTAGCTGTAAGCTTAGGATTTTATAAAACGCTTTTTTCTGCCTCGGGAAGCTCTACCTCTTCTGAAATTTCTAAAGAGGAACAAATTCAAATGGGTCTTGGGGAAGGTTTAATACGTTTTTCGATTGGCCTAGATCACATGCCAGAAGAAACCTTAGCGCTTATATTGACCTGTATAGATAAAGTAGCCTTGCATAAAGGCGCGTAAAATTGTAATATTACGCTTTACTAAATTACTACTATGAATTCAAAAGCGTCTACTCCAAAATCTATTTCCCTTAAAGCTTCTTTAATACCCGTGGTATTATTAGTTGTTTTATTGGCTTACAATGTTTTTGTCTTTGGAGACGACGCCCTAAGCGGTTCTAATCAGTTTATATTACTCATAGGAGGAGCAATAGCTGCTGTAGTAGGATTTTTTCATCAAGTTTCTTACGATAAAATGTTGGCAGAAGTAGCGGAGAATTTAAAATCCACCACAGGTGCTTTACTCATTCTACTGATGGTAGGTGCTTTATCTGGCACTTGGCTCGTTAGTGGTATAATACCGGCCATGATTTATTACGGACTGCAAATCCTAAACCCCACCATATTTCTGGCTGCCTGCGTCATTATTTGTGCTATCATTTCTATAGCCACAGGTAGCTCATGGACTACATCTGCCACCGTAGGTATTGCCCTTATTGGAATAGGCAACGCCCTTGGAATCCCCATGGGAATGACAGCAGGTGCGGTATTGTCTGGGGCTTA
>JAQWTF010000138.1:0-1600 GCA_029242825.1 Flavobacteriaceae bacterium
TCAAACTGGAAAATATTTTGATTAACAGAATACAAAGGTATAAAATAATACCTCCTTTTTTTAAATGAACCCATTAGTCTTAAATAAAAACCCTTATTCTGTAATGATTTTAAATCCCCAAGGGGCTAATTCAATTGGGGCACTTTCTTGGTATATTGTTGTTCCATTTAGGTAATCTGTGTAGAGTTTTCCATAGCCTACTTGCACTTGTTGGGTTTCATTAGAGAAATTGCCAACAAAGCATATTTCTCTCCCTGATTTTCCACGTTTAAAAGCAAAAATAGATGAATTGTCTGTGTTCAATCTCTTGTAGGCAGCAGCAGATTTTCCGCCGTTTAAGGCGGGGTGCGATTTTTTAAGCGCTCCGAGCTTCTTGAGAAGCTCAAAATAGGCGCCCTTAGTTTTAGGAAAGGAATCTTTTTCGAAAAATTTTAAACGGTGGTTTAAGTCGTATTCTTGGCCACTGTAAATTAAAGGCATACCTGGTAGGGTGTAGGTAAGGGCGGTGAAGATTTCTTTTCGCCCTGGCATGCGTTCTTCTATAGTACCCGCCCATGAGTTTTCGTCATGGTTGGTGATAAAGTTCATGTTAATGTCGTCTGCCGCTAAAACGGCATCCATTTTAGCCAGATAATTGTCTAGGTCTGAGAGGTTTTTGTGGCCCTTAGAAATATCGTTTAACAAATGGTGAAATTCCCAGGCATAATGCATGTCAAAAGCTTTTTCCATGAGATTGGGTTGCTCTGCCTCTGCCAACATAAAGACCGGTTTAATCTCCTGGAGACTTGCGGTGGCTTTTTCAAAAAAATCTACGGGTACTTGGTGGGCCACATCCATTCTATAGCCGTCAATATCTGCCACTTCCACCCAATACTTGAGGGCGTCTATCATGGCTGTTCTCATTGCTGGATTGTTGTAGTTTAAATCTGCGGTGTCTGTCCAGCCCCAAGATGCTCCTGTTTCTGGGTTGGAAGGGTCAATAATCTCTCCCGCTTCATTTTGGGTGTAATAGTCTGGGTATTCATAAATCCATGGATGGTCCCAACCGGTATGATTGGGCACCCAATCTACAATCACATAAATGCCGTTTTTATGGGCTGTTGCTACCAGGTTTTTGAAATCTTCTAAGCTTCCAAATTCTGGATTAATGGCTTTGTAGTCGGACACAGAATAATAGCTTCCCAAATACTTTTCTCTTTCTGCAGGATCTTCTATTTCTGAAGTGAATAGATCTCCTTTGGCCTTTCTTTTGACTTTGGAAATGGGGTTTATAGGCATGACCCAAATGATCTTGACACCTAATTCTTTTAAGACAGGTATATCCTTGGTAAATGCATTGAAAGTACCCTGTGGAGAATACTGCCTAATATTGGCCTCATAAATAACTGCATTTTCTGCCATATCAGCACTAATGGGTGTTAGGTTAGCCACTGCTTGTGACGTTTCAGTTTTTTCCTTGCAAGCATGTAAAAACAAGAAAGAAAAGAGTACAAAAGGGATTAATTTTTTCATCATAAAGGCTTTTGATTGTTTCAAATATAGGATTCTTATGGGAGTTCTACCCACTTTTCCTATCTTGCCTTAAACTAAAATTTTTAGA
>JAQWTF010000001.1:0-9111 GCA_029242825.1 Flavobacteriaceae bacterium
TAAACAAAAATCCCCCACAGCACGCCAATCACAGTAATGATTGTCCTAGTCTTGTTCTTTTTAATAGAACCAAAAATCTCTTGCCAAGTATTTAAATCAAATATAAATCTCATACTACTCGTCTCTTAAGGCTACAATTGGTTTAATATCTGCAGCGCGTTTGGCAGGAATATAACCTGCAATTCCTCCAAAAATGATTAACATAATGGTAGAAGCAATGGCAATTCCCATATCTATATATGGATCGGTAATAAAATAATCCTTAAGGGTGTCTCCCAATCCTGTGAGAATACCAACACCAATCATCATTCCAATAAAACCTGAAATAGTGGTAATAAATATAGACTCTAACAAAATTGTTCCTATTACAGATCTAGGCGTAGCGCCCAATGCTTTTCTAATTCCTATTTCCTTGGTGCGTTCTTTCACAACAAATACCATAATATTACTAATTCCAATAATACCAGCGATCAGCGTTCCAATACAGAAGAATGAAATAATGATCTGAAGCACCCCTGCAAATTGTTGGTTTTGTTTCAGTTGGTCAGTAACATTTCTAATGTACATTCCATTAGGGTCTTTTGGACTGATGTACTTTTTCTCTCTAAAATAGGTGTTCAAACTTTTTTCTAGAGCCATAGCACCTTCGTAGCCTATCGCTGGTTTAAAACCAACAATAATTTGATCTACCTTGTCAGTGGCTTTATCTAAACGCTGTCTTGTGGTGTAAGACATATAAATAATGCGTTCTTCTCTGTCGCCTCCGTCGTCCTGAAAAACACCTACAACCCTGTAAGAACTACCTCCTAAGTCAATAAATTCGCCCAGTGCTGGTTTACTTTTAAAAAGGTCTTTCTTTACCAAACGACCAATGACAATATTTTTAGTTTTATTGTCAATATCGGATTGATTAATAAAACGCCCTTCCATTAGAATCACTTTCTCCGCTTCTTGAATAGATGGGGCTGCTGCTCTAATAGAATAATTATCAGATTCTTCTCCGTATTTAGCCAATGCACCTCTACTTATTTGAGGAGTTACATAATCTAAAAACATGGCGAAATTTTCTTTAATGTCTTTTAAATCTGAATTATCAAACTCAATGCGCCTATTGGCTTTGTAGCCTAAATAAGGTTCTGATGTCCTTCCTGGAAACATGTAGAGCACATTGGTTGCGTCATTGCCAAAAAACTCATTAAAAGTATTCTTTAATCCATTTCCAAAACCGTACAGTACCACGAATATTAAAATACCCAATGCTACTGTAAACCCAGACAAGAAGGTTCTTAATTTGTTCTTCTGAATGGTTTCAAAAATCTCTTTCCAATTGTCTCTATTAAACATACTGAGCCGCCCTTACTTGCTTAACCTTTTTGTCTTCTACAATTACACCGTCTTTTAAATGCACAATACGCTTGCACATATCTGCAATATCTGGTTCATGTGTCACTACTAAAATGGTATTTCCAGCATCATTAATTTTCTGTATGAGGTCCATTACTTCGTAAGAAGTTTTTGAATCCAATGCACCAGTGGGCTCATCTGCCAATAATACTTTTGGCTCTGCAGCCATAGCCCTTGCAATAGCTACACGTTGCTTTTGACCTCCAGATAGCTCACTAGGCAAATGAGTGGCCCAATCTTTAAGCCCTACTTGCTCTAAGTATTTAATAGCCTTTTCTTGACGCTCTTTTCTGGGCATTCTCTGATAATAAAGCGGCAAGGCTACATTTTCTGCAGCACTCTTATAATTAATCAAGTTAAACGATTGAAAAATAAATCCCAAAAACTTATTCCTGTATTGCGCGGCCTTTGTTTCATTTAAATTCTTAATGGGAACACCGTCCAACACATAACTTCCTTCGTTGGCTTCATCTAACATTCCAAGAATGTTTAATAAAGTAGATTTTCCAGAACCTGAAGAACCCATAATTGCCACTAACTCACCTGCTTCTACAGAGAAGTTAATCCCTTTTAATACATGAAGGCTATTGCTTCCCATTTGGTAAGACTTGTGAAGGTCTTTTATTTCAATCATTGCCATGCTTTATATCCGTTTTATTGGTTCAATCTAAGACATTATTACACTGTCTTGACCCTTAGACCCTTAAATAGGTGTAATGTTACACCCTTAAGTCTAAATATTATGTTAAAATTATTCTGAAGCACTAACTGCTTTTAACGCATTCCAAACTTTTAGCTTATCTGTTATTTGCAAGCCCTTTTTTACTTCTACAAAGATACCATCACTTACTCCCAAAACAATTTCTTTCTTTTCAAAAGTTTGAGAGGCCACTTCTACTTCAACAAATGGGGCATTAGATTCTGGATCAAATTGTAAAAGCGATTCTTTAATAGCAAGTACTTCAGTGGCTTTTTCAAGAATAATAGCGGCATTTGCACTCAAACCTGCTCTAATAAAGTCTCCTTTTTTCAGAGTGATTTTACCTTCTATCTCAAATTGAATAGCTCCATTTTCTTTTTTACCCTTAGGCGCAATATAGTCCAACTGTCCCTCAAACAATTGATCTTCCAAAGCCCCTACGGTAATTTCCAATGGCAAGCCTTGTGAAATTTTACCTACTTCAGACTCATCAATCTTCCCTTCGAAAATCATCTGATTTACATCTGCAATAGCCGCAATAGTGGTACCTTCATTAAAGGTGTTGCTCTCTATAACTTGGTTACCTACTTCAACAGGCACTTCTAAAATCATTCCGCTCACAGTAGCCCTAATCAGTGTATTTGCTGCGTCTCCTAACTCCTTAGTCGTTCCAGTTTTTATAATGTCATACCTCTTTTGAGCTGCAGAAAGGCTCTGTTTTGCTTGCTTAAAAGAAATTTCAGCTACTTGCAATTCTGCCGCAGAGATCACCTTTTTGTCAAATAAGGTCTCTTGTCTATCAAAGTTACGCATCTGATCACTTACATTAATTTGAGCCTGAGCTACATTGTTTTTTGCGTCGTTTAAAGCAGATATGTTAGGAACTACTTTAATTTTGGCAATTAAATCTCCCCTGCTAACCAAGTCACCACCCTTAACATAGACCACTTCAATAACTCCAGAGATATTTGGCTTAATAAGCACCTCTTCTAAAGGCAATATGCTTCCTGTTGCAATGGTCTTTTTAACAATGGTTTCCATTGTTGGATTTGCTGTCTCAAATTGTTCAGGAGTTTCAGCATTTTTTTGATACAAATAAAACAAGGAGGCGCCAAAAGACACTACAATAAATGTCAATATTAAAATTGTGGTTGTTTTTTTCATGGGATAATTTTTAACGATATGCTTTAATTAGTTTTTTAACAGCCTTATTTGTCATACTTCTAAGACCTTATATTTTATCACTTTATATTTTATGGCATCTATATTACAGTACTTTTCGGTGCGATTCTGGCTTAAAAACTCCATTTAACCTTATGCTTATTCTGTTCTTAAAGCCTCAATTGGTTTCACTTTTATGGCACTTCTCGCAGGAATAAAACCAGCCAAAAGGCCTGAAAATATTAAAATGCCCAATGCTCCAATCACCACACCTACATTAACTGAAGGTGCCATAAACATATCTACTGGTCCAGTGAGGGTCAAAACATAATTGATTCCAAATATAAACAGCGCACCAACTGATATTCCTCCCATACCCGAAAGAATGGTTAAAAAAATAGATTCCATCATAATTTGAAGTTTTATAGAAAATGGAGATTCACCTAAAGCGCGTCTAATACCTATCTCTTTAGTGCGTTCTTTAACGACTATAAGCATAATATTACTCACCCCAATAACACCAGATATAAGTACTAAAAGACCCACAAAAAAAGCAATAAAACGCATGGCTCCGAAAAGACTTTCTACCCTACTATACTCCTCAAATAAGTCAAAGTGACCAATAGCCCTCTTATCGTCTGGAGCAATCCTGTGTTGTTTTTTTAAAAGCTCAAAGATCGATTCTTTTATCTTTGTAATTGGAGTACCATCTTGAGCGGTAACCGCCATCCAACCCACTTTATTCCCCCTATTAAATGCCCTTGAAAAACTACTAAAGGGCACATATATTTCTTTTTGAGCATTTTGATTTCCTCCACCTCCCTCCTTATTGTAAACACCAATGACTTTAAAATTAACCCCTTGTACAGTAACGAAACTTCCTATTACAGTCTCATCTGCTTCAAATAAGTCTTGAACCACTCCGATCCCTATGACAGCAACTTTACGGCTATTTTCAACGTCTAATTGATTTATAAATCTACCTTGGGTAATACCTAAAGGATCTTGTCGAATGATTTCAGGGTAATCTCCATAAATATTATAAGCGCCTTTTTTGACTCCTTTGGTCACATTTGGTGTGTCGCTCCCTATTTGATTTCGAGGAGACACAAACCTTAAATTAGGGATTTGTGCCCACATACTTTCTACATCTTCAGTAGTATAGCTAAAACGCCTTCCAATGGGCAATCCCATATAAGGCTTGGTAGTACTTCTGGTCCACACAAACATGGTGTTGGTAGCTATATCTCCAAAATCTGCCTTAATTCCATTTTCTAAGCCTTTGCCAGCTGCTAATAAAATGATCAAAATAAGTATTCCCCAAAAGACACCAAAGGCGGTAAGAAGGGTTCTAAACCAATTTGTGGTCAGTACCTCAATAATCTCTTTCCAACGGTCTATTCTAAACATTATTGATCTCTTAAAGCTTCTATGGTATGAACATTGGCTGCTTTCCAAGCAGGAATAAAACCTGCAATAGCTCCGGAAACTATCAGGAGGATTACAGTAGCTAAAGCAATATTAAAATTCACTGCTGGATTTAAAATATAATCAACCTCAATGTAGGGACCAAAAATTTCCAAAAGTCCCATGCCAAAAATGAGTCCCCCAAAACCAGAAACAGCTGTTACAAAAACAGCCTCATGAACAATCATACCTACTATAGGCCATGGCTTAGCTCCCAATGCTTTTCTAATGCCTATCTCTTTAGTGCGTTCTTTAACCACAATAAGCATAATATTACTCACCCCTACTACCCCAGCAATAATAGTACATATACCTACAAACCAAAAAAAGAAAGCGATATTGTCTGTGAGAGTAAAAAATCTTTTGGCCTCTTCTAAAGGATTCCAAATTTGAATAGCCCTTGTATCTGAGGGAGCAACGGTGTGTTTTGCTTTCAAATGCCTGGTCATCTTTTCTTTAAAAGCCAATGATTGGGCTACTGCTGCGTCAAAATTATCAAGAACCGGTAAGGTAAAAGAGAGGTTTTGCAAATGATCCGTTCCCTCAAAGACTACTTGAGCAGTACTCATGGGAATGAACATTCTATTTTCTTCCTGCTCTCCTGAGGGATCAGAATAAACACCTACAATTTTAAAAGGTATGCCTGAAAGTTGAATCATTTCTCCAATGACCTTTGCTTTGTCATCAAAAACTTCCGCTTTAATATTTTGACCAATAACAACTACTTTAGCCTTTTGATCTATGTCTTTTGGGTTAATAAAGCGACCCTTAACCATAGATTCATTTTCTATAAATTGCATGGATGGGTACGTTCCCGCTAATTCATAAGCCAACACTTCGTTTTTATAGACTGCACTGACCCCACGAATGAAAAGAAAAGCAGCCATATACTCAATATCCTCTGAAAACAACTGGCTTACCTGATCAAAGTCCTCGTTTCGAAGCTGCACATAACGACCAGGATTTAAGCCTTTATAAGCCACAGTAGTCTCTCCTGGCCAAACCCAAACACTTGTAGCTGCATCTTCCTCGAATTCATGGGCAATACCATTGCGCATACCCTGACCAAAGCCCAATAAAATAACGAGTATAAAAATACCAGAGGCCACAGAGATCCCTGTCAAAAAAGTTCGGAGTTTATTTTTAGAGATGGCTTCAAATATTTCTTGCCACCTTTCAAGGTCAAACATAACAAATATGTATTGTTATAAAGACGTACAAAAACAAAAAACGTTACAAATAAAATCAAAAAAAATATTAGGCTGCCGGTGTCCTCATTTTCCGATATATCACTATACCAATACCTGCAATCAAAACATAGGGAATAGCCATAAGATAAACAATCCCGTCATTAATTCCCTCTGCCACATCTTTATTCCCTTCGGACTCTAAAACAGCTCTACACATAGCACACTGGGCTAATGCTTCTTGTGGAACGATCAAAAAAGTCCCAAAGATTAAAGCAAATATTAATGGGCGAACCACAAAAGAATTTTTCATTATTTAAGTATTATGAAACGTAATAGGGTGCTATCATTAAATATACAACCACTCCAGTAACGGCAACATATAACCAAATTGGAAAAGTGATTTTAGCGAGTCTTCTATGTGCTTCAAATTGCTTCAAATAAGCTTTAGCATAAGTTTTCAACACCAATGGGATAATGGCAATTGAAAGGACTATATGGGTGATGAGAATGAAAAAGTAAAGCACTCTCATAACACCTTCTCCTCCATAAGGCGTAGAATCAGAAGTCATGTGGTAAGCAACATACATGACTAAAAATAGCAATGAAAACACAATTGCAGTAGTCATTAAAATTTGATGACGCTGCCTCTGGCCGTTCTTTATAGCCAAAACAGCCAAAACCAAAACAACAGCTGTAAGACCATTAATGGTAGCGTATATAGGCGGTAACATAGAAAGCGGTGCTACTCCAGGAATCTTAATGCCAAATAAAATAGCCACCACAACTGGTATAGCAATTGAAACCACAGTGATTAGGCTATTAAAGCGTTTTTCTCTCTTAAGTTGATCTTCCATATTATTCCTCTAAAAGTTTTTTAATATCCGTAATTAAAGCTTCTATTTGATCGGTCTCTCCATGGTCATTCACCCCAATCTCATGGTCTATAGCGCCCCTGTAATAAATAATAGGATTTCCAAACGGGTCTACCCTGGATCTTAAAAATCCATTTTTGTCTACTAAGGCAAACATTCCCGCGTGCTCGAAACCACCTGGAGCATTTGGCATTTGCTGGGCAAAGATATTAAAACCTTCGTTAGCTAAATCATAAACCTCCTCTAATGGACCGCTCATTAAATGCCAATCCATATTAACTACCCCGTAACGTTCTGCGTATTTTTTTAATACAGATGGGGTATCGTTAAAAGGATCTATACTAAACGAAGCAATCCCAAAATTATCACGATCCAGTAATTGGTCTTGAACATAGATAAGATTCTTATTCATAATAGGGCAAATAGTAGGGCATGAAGCAAAGAAAAACTCCACCACAAAAACCTTATTCTTATAATCTACATCAGAAACAAGAATACTATCCTGATTATAGAAACTAAAAGGAGGTACTTTCCTTTTTTCACCGTTGAGCGTAATAAAGGCTAAATCTCCACTGTTGTTAGCAATACTTAAACGCTCTGAAGTTACTACAGCACCAGAGGAAAAACGGTCTACTATAGATGGAATAACGAGTATTCCAAAAATTAAAACCACGAATGAAACCCAAACATAAGTGTATTTTTTAGCTGCCATTATTATAAGTCTTTGTATTGATTGTTCTTTTTAAGTGCCATTCTGTATTCCGCCAAAAGAATTTTTACGTCGTCTATCATTGTTTTGGTCAAAAGAGATACCTCTGTGGCATTGTATCCATAAAGCGCCTTGTCCTGCTCATTGGCCTTTCTGCCCCTTAACTGTAAGGCTTTATCTATAATATATACTTGGTCTGTACCAAAAGTAGCATCTAAACGCTCAGGCACTTGTAAACTTTCAAAATGGGTCTGGATTTGTTCTGGGGTCAGAAATATAAAACGCCAAGCTTCCACTTCACCAATAGCAGAGAGTTCTTGCATTACCTTGGCTAATTGATCCTCAGTGCCCTTCGGGAGCACCATGAGCATTTGAAAATCTTTAAATTCAGAAAAACGCTTGTAAATCTTTTGATTGAGGTTAAACATATTCACCTGCCTTTGACTCAGATCAGACCCTAAATATCCTACAATTGAAATTTTATTTGCCAAAACAACAGCTGCCTCATTTTCAGGTAACTCCTCCACCGCACTAGTCATAATAGGCAACCTTCCAAAATTATTCACACCAGAGGCAAAAAAAAGGTATGCCACTAGGGGTAGTACAAATAACACCCCTAAAACAAATGTCTTTTTAACTTGAGCAGTCTTCATAATAACATCTTTTTTTTAATTTTAACGCTGTGTAAAAATAAAAAAAGGCGGATTAAAAAACCGCCTTCTATTTATACTATTTAGCCTGGATTAAAATTCCCATTTAACAAAACCAGACTTGTAAATGTCATAAATATAATTTCCCTCTACTAGCAGAATAAAAGAAAGGTATCCGATAAGAAAAACCCCAGTCCAAACTACTGCCCTTCTAAGGCCTGCTTTTTCATCTCTAAGGTGCATAAAATCCCAAGCAATGTAGTAGGCTTTTACTATCGTTAAAATAATGAAAATCCAGTTGAGCAATTTCATTGCTAAAAAACTATTTTGAGTTAAAACCTCTGGCTTTATAATACCCAAAGCAACTTCTATACCCGTAATTATTGATAAAAAAAACAATACACCCCAGATCTTCTGAATATTTGATTTAAAGGTTACAAGTCCTCTAAAAATTGATAATTTATGTTCGTGTCCCATGATAGTGAATTATGCTTAAATTAAACGAGGTAAAAGAAAGTAAATACAAATACCCAAACTAAATCTACAAAGTGCCAGTACAAACCAACTTTTTCAACCATTTCGTAATGGCCTCTTTTTTCGTATGTTCCCAATAGAACATTAAAGAAAATAATTAAGTTAATTAAGACTCCTGTGAATACGTGAAAACCGTGAAAACCTGTAATGAAGAAAAAGAAATCTGCAAACAACCTGCTTCCATATTCGTTCTGAATTAAATTAGCGCCTTCTACCACTTGTGTTGCAGAGGTTAATTTGGCTAATGTATCTGCTCTGTTAAGCAATGTTTTCTCATTCTCAGCAGTAATTTTCTCGGTTCTAATTAACACATTTTCATGTGCCTCTACCCCAGCAACAACTTCTTCCAAACTAAAACTTGGAAGCGCTTTTTCTGAGCTAAACCAAATACCATTTTTAGATTCGTGCTGTGTTCTATGAGAAG